>PWLF01000294.1 GCA_003559475.1 Bacteroidales bacterium | reverse complement strand
TTGAAACAATCTAATAATTATATTGCAATTGTTAGAGTTTTTAAATTTATAAAATAAAAAATGGGAAAACGAATAAAATGTTTTCCCGTTTTTTATTTAGGGTTAACAAATAGTTATTAAAGAAAATTAATTAAAAAAATAATGCTTATTTAGGGGCAGTTTTATAAAGATAAATTCCGAAAGCTCCAAACACAATATTTGGTATCCAGACAGCTATAAGTGGAGAAAGATTTCCACTAGTAGCAAAAGTTGAAGATATTTGCATGAATAATATATATGCAAAACTTAAAGTCAATCCGGCTCCCAGATGTAATCCTATACCACCTCTTACTTTTCTGCCGGATAAAGAAACTCCAATAATTGTTAAAACTAAAGTAGCAAAGGGTACAGCAACTCTCCTGTGTTTTTCTACCAAATAAAATTTTATATATTCAGAACCTTTCAGCTTTTCTAACTCTATCTGTGCTTGTAATTCTCTAAAGTTGAGTGTTTCAATTTCTCTTAAGCTTTGCGTAAAATTCTCAGGAGTAAAATTCAGGCAAGTGTCAATTTTGTGTCCAAATTGTAATTCTTCATCTATTCCATCAATTTTTCTGATATTATAGTGTTGAATGCGCCACTGATTTTTTATAGTGTCCCATATAGCATTATTTGCAGATAACTTGTAATATAACTCGCCATCTTTAATTTTTTCAATAGTAAAATTTCGAGCTCTGTTAGTTCTTTCACTATATGACTCCATAAAAACAAAAACTCCGGGTTCTATTTGCATATGCAAATTATTTGCACTAAAGCTTGATTTGCTTCGCACATAAGTGTTTTCAAAATCTAATCTGGCTTCATTAGCTCTGGGAATTAACACATTGGAAAGGTATATTGAAAGTAAAGCTAATAATAATGCAGAAAAAAGATAGGGTATTAAAATTCGGCGAAAGCTTATACCGGAACTTAAAATTGCAATAATCTCTGTGTTTAAAGCCATCCGGGAAGTGAAAAATATTACGGCGATAAACGTAAATAACGGACTGAAAAGATTAATAAAGTAAGGGATAAAATTTACATAATATACAAAGATGATTTCTCTGAGAGGAGCTTGATTCTCAATAAAATCATCAACCTTCTCTGATAAATCAAAAATTATTACAATAAGAATTATTAAAGTTATTGCAAAGAAAAAAGTTCCTAAAAACTTCCTTATTATGTATAAATCTATTTTTTTTATATAACTCATTATTATCTGCAGGTTATTTATTCCCGGATATTTTAATCAAAAAGTATGCCTTTAATAATAATTTTAATCAAATTCTGCTTGATAATTGTTTTGATATTTTTGTTTTCCATTCAGAAAAATCTCCTTCAATAATATGCTCGCGTGCTTTATTTATTAACGAAACATAAAAAGCAAGATTGTGAATTGTTGCTATCATAGGTCCCAGTATTTCTTTTGATACAAAAAGATGCCTTAAGTATGCTTTACTGTAGTTTTTATCTACATAAGAATTTCCGTTTTTATCAATTTCCGAATAATCATATTTCCATTTTTCATTTAGAATATTTATAATGCCCTTTTCTGTAAAAAGCATTCCATTTCTGGCATTTCTTGTAGGCATAACACAATCGAACATATCAACACCGAGAGAAATGCATTCGAGAAGATTTGCCGGTGTGCCGACACCCATCAGGTACCTGGGTTTTGTTTTTGGTAAAATAGAACAAACAATATCTGTCATTTCGTACATTATATCATGAGGCTCTCCAACAGATAAGCCACCAATAGCATAACCTTCGCTATCATAACTCGCAACTTCTAATGCAGATTCTTTTCTTAGATCTTTATATGTACTTCCTTGAACAATAGGAAACAAAAATTGGTCATAATTATAATATGGGGCGCTGTTATTATTGAATTGTTTATAACATCTATTCAGCCAACTATGAGTAAGGCCCATAGAATCCTTTGCATATTTGTATTCGCAAGGATAGTGTGTGCATTCATCAAAAGCCATTATGATGTCAGCACCGATTTTTCTTTGAATATCTATTACGTTTTCAGGAGAGAAAAAATGTTTAGAACCATCAATATGTGATTGAAACCATGCTCCATCTTTTGTTAGTTTACGTTTCTTTGCTAAAGAATAAACTTGATAGCCACCACTATCTGTAAGTACAGGTCTTTCCCATCCCATAAATTTATGTATCCCCCCAGCCTTACTAATAACATCAATGCCGGGTCTTAAATAAAGATGATAGGTGTTACTTAGTATTATTTGAGCATTTACAATATCTGTTAAATCTTTATGGCTTATAGCTTTTACATTGCCTATTGTCCCCACAGGCATAAATACAGGAGTTTCTATTACGCCATGAGATGTAACTAAATTCCCTACACGCCCGTTAGTTTTTTTATCAGATTTTATAAGTTCAAAACTCATTTTATTGCATTTTAATTTTGCAAATATAACGGCTTTTTTTAAGGTAAAAGGACTTTTATTATTTTTGGTTATTTTTCATAAGCATATTTGTTAATATTTAATAATTTTTAAGTAAGTATTTAAATTTATTTACTAACTTTGTAAGTTGTTAAAAAAAATTAATCTACAAACAAAATTAAATTACCAATGAAAAAAATTAAGTTAATTTTATCGATTTTTGTGTTGTTATCAGCACATAACTTTAAGGCAAATAGTGAAGAAATCATTTTGAGTTTTTCCGCAAGCCATGATGGATCATGGGCTCAGCTTGATAGTGTCGTTATAGAAAATATTACGCAGAGTGCAAGAACCACTCTTTTTTATCCTGATACTGTAATGTCTTTGCCAACAGGTACAAATATTATTAACCCTCAAGGGCATAATAATTTGTATGTCTCTCAAAATTATCCAAATCCTTTTTCTAAAAAAACAAATATAAATATTGGTGTTATTGAAACAGATAATTTTATAATAAATGTTTATGATATTACAGGGAGGCTTTTAACAAGCTATAAAGCTGAATTGGAACCAAATGTTCACAGTTTTACTTTTTATGCTTGTAGCGAACAGACATATATATTGACTGTAAAATCAAACAAACATATAGAGAAGCAGTTAATGATTCAAGTGGGTCAGGGAGGAGGTTATTCTAAGATATTATATAACGGCTCAACTGTTAGTATGGAGAGCGGTAATCAAGGATCAAAATCTGAATTTACTTTTAATTTAGGAGATAATTTAAGATTTACAGGATATGTTGGAATGATGAGTGAAGAGAAACTTGATTCGCCAACAGAAGATACGGATTATGTTTTTGATGGATTAAGCTGTAAGCCTGATGCACCAACAGCAACAAATGCAACTGATGTTAATCATTTTTCTTTTACAGCAAATTGGAATGAGATAACTTTTTATCCATCTGTTACTCATTACTTAATAGATGTTTCAGAAGATAGTGATTTTAGCACTTATATTCTTGAACAGGAAGATGTGGGAGATGTAACAGAATATCAAATAAGTGACTTAGACTCTGAAACTCGATATTATTACAGGTTATTTGCTGTAAATGCATGTGAGACTTCAGATGCTTCGAATGTTATATCTGTTGAAACAACTGAACACCCATGTGGTGATGAACAAGAGGTTACTTTCATATATAATGGAGAAGAAGTTGTGTATAGAACAGTCGGTACAGCATCAGGGCAATGTTGGATGGATAGAAACTTAGGAGCAATTTCTTATGATGAAAGTGATCCTTTAACTCACGGTCCCGCAGCACCAGGTTATCGTAGGTATTACGGAGACTTATTTCAGTGGGGAAGAGGAGCCGATGGGCATCAGGTAATAACTTGGACTAGTATATCATCTACCGATGGTGAGGAAGCAAATAGAACAACCGAGGAATTGTCACTTACTGATAGCCCCGGACATAGTGATTTTATAATTAATACTGACTCTCCGGGCGACTGGCTTGATGGCCAAAATGATAATTTGTGGCAGAAAGATGATGGTTTAGTATTAAACAACCCATGTCCTGAAGGTTGGCGAGTTCCAACAATAAGTGAGCTTGAGACAGAAATAGATGGATTATCTAATATTTCCGAGGCTTTTCATACAGATCTTGCTTTTGTTTTAGGTGGTTTTCGTGAGGCTTCGGGAGATGTAGTTCTGGGGGGTTCTCATGGCAGATACTGGTCTAGTTCGGTTTCCGGAACCAATTCAGAGAGAGTTAATTTTAGTACTAGTAGTATTTTTATTGCAGCTGACGCTCGTGCAATAGGTAGCCTTGTTCGTTGTATTAAAGATCCTGAAGTAATATGCGCAAAGCCGGATACCCCAACAGCAACTTCTGCTGATGATATAGAAGATGTTTTGTTTACTGCAAACTGGGATGAAGTAACGCCAGATCCTGATGTAGCATATTATTTATTAGATGTTTCAACAGACAATGATTTTTCTTCATTCTTGCCCGGATATAAACAAAAAAATGTTGGTAATACATCCGGTTATCAAGTAGTAGATTTAGATTCCGAAACAGAATATTATTATAGAGTTTTTGCTATTAATGTTTGTGGTAATATTTCAGATGCATCAAATGTGATTTCTGTTGAAACTCTATGTTCGAATCCTGACGCCCCAATAGCAAATGCTGTTACTGAGTTAGAGCATAATTGGTTTACGGCAAATTGGGATGCCGTAATTTCAGATCCTGTGGTTATTCGTTATCTGTTAGACGTTTCTGAAGATAGTGATTTTAGTACTTATATTCTTGAAAAACAAGAGGTAGTAGGGATAACAGAGTATGTAGTAGATGACTTAGATTTTGGAACGGAATACTATTATAGGGTATTTGCTGAGAGTACTTGCGGAATTTCAGATGCATCAAATGTAATTTCTGTAGAGACTCTTTGTTTGTTGCCTGATGCTCCAACAGCAACTGTTGCTACTGATATAGAAGATCATTCGTTTACGGCAAATTGGAGTGCTGTAACGTCAGTTCCTGCGGTTACTCATTATCTGGTAGACGTTTCGGAAGACAGTGATTTTAGCAGTTATATTCTTGAAAAAGAAAATGTAGGAAATGTAACAGAGTATATAGTAGAAGACTTAGATTTTGGAATAGAGTATCATTACAGGGTATTTGCTGTAAATCCTTGTGGTAGTTCAGATGCATCAAATACGATTTCTGTTGAGACTGTCCCTGAAACATTTATTTGTGGAGGGTTTTTTATTGATGATAGAGATGCTAATATCTATAATACTGTTCAAATCGATGATCAGTGCTGGATGGCTCAGAATTTAGCATATTTGCCTGAAGTTCATAATAATGATGATCATAATGCAGAAGGTCTTTTAGAAAGACCTGCTTACGGGGTTTATGGTTATGATGGAGGTAATGTTGGTGAAGCAAAAGCTTTTGAAATAGAGATAGATGGAAGCTTAGTAAATACTTATGAAACTTATGGGGTGTTGTACAATTGGTGGGCAGCAATGGATGAGGAGGAAGCAGATGGTTGTAATGGATCCGGAGGGGTCCCTAACGACGCCTGTATAACTCCTATTCAGGGAATATGCCCTGAAGGATGGCATTTGCCGAGTCATAACGAATGGACCACATTAGAAAGATTTATATGTGAAGATGCTGAAAATGATGATTGTGAAAGTGAATTTCTATATGATGAAGCACAAATTGGATGGCAAGGCACAGATGAGGGCGACCGCCTTAAATGTTCTGACGAAGATAATTTTTGTAATAGTGTCTGTAATAATGTATACGAGTTTTCTGCCCTTGCATCCGGGTTTAGAGTTCCTAATGGTTCGTTTGATAATGCTGATTCTTTAACTAATTGGTGGAGTACTACAAATACTGCCATGAATGCTATATGGTACAGAGGTGTAAAATATGATCAAAGTGAGATTAGACGCAATGTTATTGGTGCAAATTATGGTCTTCCTGTCCGCTGTATTAAGGACTGAGTTAATAAATACATATTTAAATAATAAAATAAACTTTTTTACCCTGCTGAATATTTGGCAGGGTAAAATTTTTTACTGCTTACTATTAGTTTATTCTTAAATTTAATTTGAATAAATTTTATGATAACAATCTGTTTTGTAAAAAAATACAATTTAAAGTTTTTAAATTTAATTTGCCCTAAACCAACTGAACCTGCATGCTTATTAATAATTTTTTGTTAACTTTTGTGGCTTAGAATTTAATCTAGGCATTTCTTGTTAATGTTTTTAAACAAAAACTCTTATGGAAGATATCATTATATTTTTTTAGCTAATTTTTAATAAATTTGCAAAAATAAATATATCATAATAATGAGTTTTTATAACTTAAATCATATTAGAGAATTAGAGGCAGAATCTATATTTGTTATTCGTGAGGTTGCAGCACAGTTTGAAAATCCGGCATTATTGTTTTCCGGAGGTAAAGATTCTATAGTAATGACGCATTTAGCCGTTAAATCTTTCTATCCTGCAAAAATACCTTTCCCTTTGCTTCATATTGATACAGGTCATAACTTTCCTGAAACATTGAAGTTTAGAGATTCTTTGATAGAAAGAATTGGTGCAAGGCTTATTGTTGGTAGTGTACAAGAGTCTATTGATAAAGGCAGAGCTGTTGAGGAAATTGGACATAATGCCAGCAGAAATGCCATTCAAACAATTACTTTATTAGATACTATAGAACAATACGGTTTTGATGCAGCTATAGGAGGGGGGAGAAGAGATGAAGAAAAAGCAAGGGCTAAAGAAAGATTTTTTTCGCATAGAGACTCTTTTGGTCAATGGGACCCAAAAAATCAACGTCCTGAATTATGGAAACTTTTTAACGGCAGAAAAGCTCAAGGTGAGCATTTTAGAGTATTTCCTTTAAGTAATTGGACAGAGATGGATATTTGGCAATATGTTTTGTTAGAACAAATTAAAATGCCTTCTCTGTATTTTTCTCATTCAAGAGAGTGTGTGAAAAGGAGTGGAGTTTTACTTGCAAAAAGCGATTATATTAGCTTAATGGATGGAGAAAAATGGGAAAAAATGCAAGTGAGATTTAGAACAATCGGAGATATGAGTTGTACCGGTGCTACAATATCTGACGCTTCAACTATTGAGCAGATAATTGAAGAAGTGGCGGCTTCACGTTATACTGAAAGAGGTACCAGAGCGGATGATAAACGCTCTGAAACTTCTATGGAAGACAGAAAAAGAGAAGGTTATTTTTAAATTGCTTGTTAGTGCTGAATAGTTTTTTATTAAATTTAATTGTTTGTTTTTAATATGAAAGAAAACGCTTATCTTAATATGGAATTACTGCGGTTTACAACTGCAGGAAGCGTAGATGATGGTAAAAGTACTCTTATAGGACGCTTATTATATGATAGTAAATCAATTTTTGAGGATCAGATGGAATCCGTCAAAAAATCAAGCTTAAACAGAGGATATGATAAAATTAATTTAGCATTACTGACAGATGGGCTTCGAGCTGAAAGAGACCAAGGAATAACAATTGATGTCGCTTACAGATATTTTGCTACACCAAAAAGAAAATTTATTATAGCTGATACTCCCGGACATTTTCAATATACCAGAAATATGGTTACCGGAGCTTCCTCTGCTAATCTTGCTATCATACTGATTGATTCGAGAAAAGGAATGGTAGAACAAACAAAAAGGCATATTTTCCTTGCTTCACTTCTTGGAATACCTCACTTGGTGATTTGTATAAATAAAATGGACTTGGTTGATTTTAGTCAGGATATTTTTGAGAAAATAAAAAGAGAAGTGCAGGTCTTTTCTTCCAAGCTTAATATTCAGGATATGCAATTTATTCCCATAAGTGCTTTACATGGTGATAATGTGGTTGATAATTCTGATAATATGCCTTGGTATAAAGGAACTACTTTAATGTATTTGCTTGAAACAATTCATATAGGTAGTGATTTGAATCTTGTTGATAGCAGATTCCCCGTTCAATATGTTATTAGACCGCAATCAGAAAAATATCAGGATTATAGAGGATATAGTGGAAGTATTGCCGGAGGAATTTTTAGGGCGGGGGATAAAGTAATGGTGCTACCTTCAAAACAAATTACTCAAATAAAAGCAATTGACACTCCTATAGGTAGCACTAAAGAAGCATATACACCAATGTCTGTTACATTAAGATTGGAAGATGAGTTAGATGTGAGTAGAGGAGATATGATTGTAAGAGAAAATAATATCCCTGAGATCAGTCAGGAGATTGACGTTATGATATGTTGGATGAGTAATGATTATATGAAACCAAATGGAAGATACATTTTAAAACATACAACTCGTGAAGCAAAGTGTATTATTAAAGAAATATATTACAAAATTGATATAAATACTTTGAGAAGAATAGAAGATTTTGAAAGTATTGGAGCAAATGATATATCTAAAGTTTGTTTAAAGATAACACAGCCAATTTTTTTTGATAAATATAGGCTTAATCGAATTACCGGTAGTTTAATTTTAATAGATGAGGCAACCAATAATACAGTTGGCGCAGGAATGATATTATAAATGTTTTATTATTCTATTGCGCAATATCTTTAACACAACGCACTGATAATCCAATATTTTGGTTTCCATCTCCTGCTCCTAGGTGTCCTGTTGAATGAAATAAAGTTCTGTAAAAACTACGTCCCGGTATCTGTTCGGTTGAACTCCACCAGTATCCGGTTTCTCCCAAAGCTGAGTAACCTCCGGAGCTCCTTTTTATACCACCAGGCAAAGCAGAAAAATCAATTTTGTCATAACCATAGTGATATTGATGACTTGTCCATCTGGGATGTAGCATTGTGTTACATCCCTCTTCCGGCGAGTATATTTGTTTGCAAGATTTTAATGCATTCCCAACACCCTCAATCACTTTACTACTTGCATCATTATGTAAAAAATAATAATCTTGCAGGTAGTTTGTCAGTTGCGTCCATTCATTATTAGAGGGGACATGCCAGCCTTCCGGGCAAAGTCCTCTATCATCATTAACAGCGTACCAATTATAAAGTTTTCCATATGTTTGAGCCATTTGTGCTTCTGAATTAATTCCTGGAACTTCTGCATGATTGTAAATGTCAAATGCCCCACTAGTTGTTGTTTCCCAGTCAAGGTTATTTAATCTGCCGGGGATATTGCTTCCGTCACTATATCTTGAGGTAACCAAGTTTTCAGCAAACCAGCATTTGTTATCTATTTCTATTGTAGAGTAATGATATCCATGATAAGTAAAATTATCTTCACCACAGACAAATGGAGACTCTTCGAAAACGGCTGTTATAAGAACTTCATCAGCTGGCATTACGTATTCAAGAATTAATTCTGAACCGATATGTTCATTTTCATTTTCAAGCCATTCAACTAATTCCCATTTGTGGGAAGGATTAGCTGTTATTATAATTTCATCATTCTCTTTAAGAATGTATTGTCCTGCCGGTGGATTCGTATGTCCACTACCTTCTATACCTATCGTAAGAATATACTCATCAGTTTCAGGTTCACCAAAATTGGCAGTTATATTCTTGTCTTTAGTCATTGTAATTGTTATATTATCTTCCTTCCCTTCATAATCACCTGTCCACCCTTTAAAAAATAATCCATCACCAGGAATTGCTTTTAAATTAACTTCAGCCCCGACAGGATACAATTCTTCATCAGGGTTTATTTCAACTTCTCCTTCCCCCTCAATATCAATATATAATGAGAAATATTCTGTTTCCTGGAAGTTTCCGGTTATTACCACATCATTTTTTGGCATTTCATAATCATAACTATCGCTGTTACTTAAAACTTCATTATCTTCATTTGTCCAGTTTATAAATGTATATCCATCATTGGCAACTGCACGAAGAGGAACCTTATCCTCAAATGAGTAATAACCATCACCTGAAACTATTCCTCCTTCTTCAGGATTTGCTTCAACTGTAACGTTATATTTTTTCTTATCAAAATTTGCTACAAGAGATATGTTTTTATTTGGTATGATAATAGTAGTTTCTTCTGAAGTTGTACTATTCACAGTTTCTGTATCTCCAAACCAACTTGAAAACTCATAACCTTCAAAAGGTGTTGCGCCAATTTCAACTTCTTTTCCTTCAGGATACCTCCCTCTTCCTCTAACTGTCCCCCCGGCTGTTGGATAAGCCTCAATAAACAAATTGTAAAAACCCGGTATTTCAAATATATAATGCTTATCTTCTGTAATATTTTGTTCAATAAAATTATCATACAGGACTCCTTCAGCATCATAGGTAACATAACCTATAAAAAGTAAATCATCCCCTAATTCAAATAAAAAATCGTCATCTGATTTGTTTGGAGTATAAGAATAAGATTCGGATGTATGTTCTAACCCTTTGTATTTAATTATTGGAGTTGCCCTTTCAGATTTCCCGGTTTGTATCATTAACTGCCTTTGTTTTGAATATTTATTAGAATTTACAGTTAGTATGTAACCTTGTTCATTTGATGCATAAAATGAGAATAAATGAGTGCCTTTATCAAACTCGGATTCGTAACTTGCTAATTTCCTTCCGGTTAAATCATAAATGTTTAAAAATAATATATCTCTTTCAGGTATATTAACTCGTATATTTGTCTTTTTAGAAAATGGATTTGGATAGTTTTGAAATAAATTAATGCCTCGGTCTGTTATATTTTGCTCATAAATGCTTGTTGGGGTTAGTTCAATAATAGTATCTTCTCGTAAAATTATTTTACCACCTCTAGTAATATTTTCAATGGAAATACTATCTAATTTTATAATATTATCATATTGTTTTGCTTCAAAACTAAGTGTAACGAAATCTTCTTGCTGACCAAAGAAACTGGATGTGTGCAGCAAAAATAATGATATAACAATAGTAATTTTTTTCATTGCAATAAAATGTAATTAAACTTTTTTATTTAAATATTTTTCTAAAGTTTACGTAATAATATTTGATTTAATAATATATTTAGTTGCATAATTATCTAATCCTACAGTCTTAAAAGCTTGATATTTAGATGTTAAGTGTGTGTTTTTTTTAAGTTGTTCTATTATATTATAATAATATACAGCAATATATAACTGTAAAGTTACACATTTTTTAAATACAAAATTAATTTTTTTTTATCGTAATAAAAAAAATATTATCAACATAATTGAAAAATTGTTGAAATATTTATCAAAAAGTATAATGAATTAGGGCTTCATTAAGGCTTTTATAAAGCACGAAAAGGTGTATTTATAATGCACTGGTTTTATGTTTTAATTGATTATAATTTTTTTTGTTGTAATAACTCCTTTTAATGTATTTATTTTTAAAAAATAATATCCTTTTGGTGTTTGACCTAATTTTAGTTGATAATAATATTCATTAATTGGTTTTTTAGTAACTATAACACCATAATTGTTTATTAATTCAATATATTCAATTATATCTGAAGATTTTATGTTTACATAATCCTTAGCAGGGTTAGGATATATGTTAATATTATTAGATGAAAGTATGTTTATGCTATTAGAAGGAGTTATTTTAATATCAATTTCTGCTATTATATTATCAGGATTTTTTACTCCTTCAATTAAAATAATTTCGCCAAAAATTGAGGTAATGCCCGTGTTGTTTGGGTCATAATTTCCTTTATTCCAATTAACATCAAGTATTATTTCTGTTTTATCATCAAGAGTGATTTTTATATTATCCGGTAAGCTTAATTCATCAAAAGATGTACCCTTAGGCACTTCAATATATTCAAAATCTTCAACCTCGGTTATTGCGTTATAAATATTTTTGTTAAAAAATCCTTCTACCAAAATATTGTCTATTTGAGATCGCCCTGTAGTGACTTCATTCTCATTAATAGATGTGTTTGAATTCATTATCCATCTTAATAAGACTGAAGGTTTATTATTAAGAATCTTAGGAAGTGCTATTCTCTTTAAAACTCCTTTATTAAAACTATTGTCAGTTGATATTTCTAAATCCTCAATATATTCCCAGTTTTGTCCCGCTAGTTTATATTGTAATTTAAAATCACGGGGACCCGCTGGAGTGCTAAATTGAGCGCTACTTAGTTTTAAATTTTCATGTTTTGTAGTTGCAAACTCTACTATCCAATATTTTTTTCCTTCTCCGTCTGACCAATTTGTTGTTGCAAGTGAGTGGTTATCAATCACGCCTGATTCATAAGTATAATTGCCATTAAAACTGTCTTCTCTCGAAACAAGTTTGCCAATGTTGTTGCTTGCCCCAAAGTTCGCTTCTCTGCTTTCCTCAGGGAAAGTCCAGCCGGCAATAATGTCAGGTTCAGATACATTAATTATTATAGCCACTTTAAGACTATCGGGGTTATTAATACCATATTCAAGCTCTAACTCTCCTTCAATATTATACTCATTAATTGTTTCAGGGTCATAATTATCTGATAACCAATTGATATCTAAAATAATAGTTGAGTCATTACAAAGAGTTACTTCAGCTTTGCCGGGAATGCCAAGTTCGTTAAATTCTATACCGGGAAATGTTTTAACAGGATCAAATTTTTGAACGCTTGTTATATGATTTATCTCTTCTAATAAATCAATTTCTATAGTTGCAATTATATTGTTCGGATTATCTATATTATCGTTGGTCAGTATTTCTCCTTCAATACTTTGAATGCCCATATATGTTGCATCATATTGGCTTTCAGACCATAAAACGTTCAGCTTTTCACTGCCTAAATCTTCATAATAGACAATAATTTTTTCTGGTAGTGGAAGTTCTTCAAATGAAGTGCCTGTTTCAGCATATATAGGCAAGGGATCCTTTACTCCGGATATAATTCTGGTAAAATTGTCATCATACAAACCTTTTATAAAAATATTATCAATCCTTGAATTGCCTGTGCTTTGCACATCACTGCCACCAACACTGACGTTTGAGTTCATTATCCATCTGATATAGGCTTTTGTTTTGTTCTCAACTTCCGAAGGAAGTGATAGTTCTTTTACGTTTCCTGTTGTGAAATTATTTTCTACTTCAATGTCCCCATTTTCTATATCAGTCCAGTTGTCATCTCCAATTTTATACTGAAGTTTAAAATCTTTTGGTGCTGTTGATGAGCTTCTTTGAGAACTTGAAATAGTCAGGTCTTTGTAATATAACGTAGATAATTCAATAACCCAGTATTTTAAATTTTCGCCGTTTTCCCAGTTATTAGTAGATATAGCATCATTTTCAATACCTGCAAAATAAGAGTATTCGCCTTTAAAACTTTCTTCTCTTGATATCAGGTTATCAATATTTTCAGGGATACCTTTATTTGCTTTTCGTGATTCTTCATAAAAAGTCCATCCTGCTATTAACATTTTACCATCGTCTTCTTCGTTTACAGTTATTTTAATATTTGCTGTTATGTTGTCAGGATTTTCTATATTTTCAGCAAGTATTAACTCTCCTGTTAAGTTGTAATTGCCGGGGGTAAATGGGTCATAATTCCCTTTTTGCCAAATTACTTCAAGATTTTTAATATAATTATTATCAAGAGTCACTTCTGCAGTTTCAGGAAGTTCAAGATCTTCAAAAGCTGTTGCATAATCCACATTTTCAGATTCAAAATTTTCAATGTTTGTAATTATAAAGATTTCTTCAGGGTCATTTACTTCGTAATTAAATATATTTGAAGTTATGGATATATCATTTTCATCTTCTGCAAATACTTGGTAATAAACGGTTGTGTTGTTTTCATGTTCAGGTATGGCAGTGTTTGTGATATAAATGTTTTCATTATCGGGGAGCATTGTTATGCTGTTATTTAGTTCATTTTCTTCAAGTCCCCATTTGAGTTCAACATGTTTAACGGGAGCGTCTCCTTCTGATACTTCTGCATAAACATATACGATTGTATCTGAAGAAATTTCATAAGAAGGTTCTTGGATTACATTAGTTATAGCCGGTGGGATTAATCCTTCGTGTTTACTCCAAATGCTAATATTATCAAAAAAAGCTGTTTGGTTGGCAGCTGTGGATCCTTGCCAGTATGCGCCGGTATAATTAAGTTTAATGTTTGTGTATTCGTCGTCAATTGCGCTTCCAAGTGGGTATAGTTCTCCTGTTGAAGGATCTTCAAAACTGCCTCCGTCATTTCTCCCAAAAAACTTCCATTTATTGTTATTTGGATTGTAAGTTAATTTAATGCTAAGGTGTTCATTTTTAGGGTCTTCAAGAGGGGCTTCGGCTTCTATTAATCCGTCAGATGATGTGCCTATGGATTGTATCCCATTATCAAACTTAATAAACCTAATGGGGTCGGGAGTTCCACTATTCCCAAGCACAACGGCATAGCCGCTTCCCTCATTTGCAACATTTTTTTCTGTGCTACCTATAATATAAGCAACTCCATAGTTATTTGGGTTAAAACCGGCAGGATTAGTTCTTATCTGTCTAATATTAAAATACCATGATATTTTTTCAATATTATTTTTTAGTATTTTTTGATAGGGTTGATTGAAATTATCAGTTTTAAGAAATGTAAAAATCCACCCATTTTGATTATCTTCATTGCTTGCTGTGTTAGTAAGCTCAAGAATTTCATTATCTATTCTGGCACCCCAATCATCTCCTGAACGAATTATTTGCCAAGGAGAATTTCCAATATTTCCTGATATGGAAAATTGATTACCTTGACTTTCAAGAAAATCAGAATTATGTATAACTGTTTGTGTTGAAAGATTTAAAAGAGGTAATACTTGAAAGGAAATTGCCAATAATGACAGTCTAAAATTTTTTGTTCTTTTCATCTTAGTTAAGGTTTTATTCTTTAAATAAATCTTGGGTTTAATATGTGTTCCGAATATTTAATTCAGAAATTTCGGTTCAAATATAATATTTTTTTAAAAAATTAAAATATTTCAAAAATTATTTTTTAGATCTTGGATGATATAGCATTAAAGTTTCTCTTAAGTAATCTTTACTAAGGTGAGTATAAATTTCTGTAGTAGTTATTGATTCATGTCCGAGTAGGTCTTGAACAGCTCTTAGGTCAGCACCTCCCTCAACTAGATGAGTTGCAAAACTATGACGAAAAGTATGAGGACTTATATTTTTGTTAATTCCTGCTTTTTTGGCAAGAGTTTTAATTATGTTGAATATCATAACACGAGAAAGATTTTTTCCTCTTTGATTTAAAAAAACATAATCTTCATAATCTTTTATAATTTGGATTTTTATTCTTTCATTTGTTATGTATAACTTTAAATTCTTTTTTGCATGAGCACCTAAAGGAACTAGCCTTTGTTTATTACCTTTTCCTGTTACCAGCAAAAAATCTTCTTCAAAATGAATTGATGTAAGTTTAAGTTCTGTTAGCTCAGAAACTCTTAAACCACAACCATAAAGAGTTTCAATAATTGCTTTATTTCTATGAGCACGTTCTTCGCTCATATCTATGGCTTTAGTTATTTGATCTATTTCTTCTAATGAAAGTACAACAGGAAATTTTTTATCAAGCTTTGGAAGATCCAGTAATGATGCAGGATTTTTATCTATTATACCTTCAATTAGTAAATATTTAAAAAAACTTCTAATTCCTGAAATTATTCTGGCTTGACTATTTTTATTGACTCCTAATTCTGCAACCCATATTATAAAATCATTTAAATCTTCATAACTTATTTTATTAAGTTTAATCCCGGGCTTATTAATGGAAAAATACTCAAACAGCTTATCTATATCTGCAAGATAAGCGTTAAGAGTATTGCCCGAAAGAGCTCTTTCGAGTTTTAAATAAGATTCAAATCCTTTTTTATAACTTGACCACATATTTTTTCTGCCAAAATAATATTTTTTTTTGAAAAATAATTAATCATTATATAATAATCTTAATTATAGCATTTATTAATTTTTATTATTTTTGCCATCTAATTATGAGTGAAAAATTAAAAAATATAGAGCATACTGGCACAGTTGAAGATATTAGCAGTGATATTGTTTCTGTTAAAATTCAGCCACGTACAGCTTGCGGGAGCTGTAAATCAAAATTATATTGTGGTTTAAAGGATGTTGACGATAAAGTAATTGAAATTACTACAAATAAAGCAAAGGAATATAAAATAGGACAAGAAGTTACTATAACTTTGAAAGAATCATTGGGGTATAAAGCATTGATGATTGGATATCTAATACCTTTGATTATACTTATGGTTGCTCTTATTCCAATGATGCTTATAACAAATAATGAACCTTTATCAGCTTTAGTTGCAGTTTCTCTTATGGTGCCATATTATACGATTGTTTACGTTAAAAGAAATAAGCTTAGAAAAACTTTTAATTTTTATATAAAGGAGTATTAAAAAAACACCTACATTACTTTTGTTAAAAAAAATTAACTTTTATCGTTCTTTATATTTTTGTGTTTTTATATTGCTGATAATCAGTTATTAATCAATATTGTTGTAAATTTGTTATAAATTTAATCATAATATTTTTTAATTTCTGTAAATTGCTAAAAAACAGATATTTATGCAATATAAGTTTTCGTCAATTATTTTAAAATGATTGATAATTAAGCATTTAATAATATTTTATTTTTTTTGATAATCATTATGAAATAATAATTAAGTTTATATTTTTGCGGTGTGAAATAAAAAAAAGAAAGTATTCAATAACTATAAAATCTATCCAACGTGAATGAAGTAGTTCTATATTCAGTATTATCCATTGGAGGTTTAGGAACATTAGCTGCAATAATTTTATATTTTGTAGCGCAACGATTTAAGGTAATAGAGGATCCTCGAATAGACCTGGTTGAGGAAAAATTGCCTGCAGCAAATTGTGGAGGATGTGGTTATGCAGGTTGTCGAAATTTTGCTGAAGGTATTGTCAAATCAGGTTCTTTAGATGGGTTTAGTTGTCCTCCCGGTGGCAGTGATATGATGAAAGATATTGCCGAGGTAATGGGTTTGGAAGCAGAGGAAAAAGACCCTATGATTGCAGTGGTAAGATGTTCAGGAAGCAAACAAGAAGCTCCTCCAAAAACCAGATTTCAAGGATTAAATACATGCGCATTTGCGCATAGTTTATATGCAGGGCAAAGTGGATGTCCATACGGATGCCTTGGTGAAGGAGATTGTGTTGTTTCTTGCTCCTTTGATGCCATGTATATGGATGAGAACACAAATCTGCCTGTAATTATCGACGATAAGTGCGTTGCATGTGGTGCATGTGTGAAAGCATGTCCCAGAAGTATTATTGAGATTAGAAAAAAAGGAAAGAAAGATAGACGAATATTTGTGTCATGTATAAATAAAGAAAAAGGTGGAATTGCTAAGAAAAGCTGTAAAGTTGCTTGTATAGGTTGTAGCAAATGTCTTAAAGAATGTAAATTTGAAGCAATTGTAGTTGAAAATAATCTGGCATATATAGATTTTGATAAATGTACTTTATGCCGAAAATGTGTTCCTGTTTGTCCTACAAATGCTATTCAAGAAGTTAATTTTCCACCAAAAAAAAATAGAAAAAAAGAAGAAGAGAAATCAACTGAAAATTAATTTGATTTAGTTTGTCTAACATTTAAATTAATATAGTTTTGAAAACATTTAGAATTGGAGGTGTTCATCCACCTGAAAATAAATTATCAGAAAAACAAGCAATAGAAGTCCTCCCTCTACCGGAGGTTGCTACTATACCTTTATCTCAGCATCTTGGTGTACCGGCTGTGCCCGTTGTTAAAAAAGGTGATAGTGTCAAAACAGGACAGCTTATTGCCAAGGGAGAAGCTTTTATCTCAGCTAATATACATTCATCTGTTACAGGAACTGTAACTAAAATTGATGATGTAGTTGATACAAGCGGATATCGAAAAAAAGCTATTATTATAAAAGTAGAAGAAGATCAGTGGGAGGAAGGGATAGATACTTCAGATAATATTATTAAAGAATGTAATTTATCCCCTGAAGAAATAGTTGAGAAAGTTAATGAAAAAGGAATTGTCGGCATGGGAGGAGCTACATTTCCTTCTCATGTTAAACTTCAAGTTCCAAAAGGAAAAAAAGCAGATTTCTTGCTTATAAATGGCGTTGAATGCGAGCCCTGCCTTACTTCAGATCATAGATTGATGCTTGAAAAAGCTGAGCAAATGATGGTTGGTATATCAATCCAAATGAGAGCTCTTAGGGTAGAAGAAGCAATTATTGGAATTGAAAATAATAAACCGGATGCAATTAAGCATTTGAGAAAATTAGCTGAAAATTATAAAGGTGTAAGTGTTGAACCTTTAAAAATAAAATATCCTCAAGGGGCTGAAAAACAGCTAATCAAAGCGTTAGTTAATAGAGAAGTACCTTCGGGTAAATTACCAATAGAAGTTGGTTGTGTGGTTCACAATGTTGGAACTTCATTAGCTGTATACGAGGCGGTTCAAAAGAATAAACCTCTTATTGATAGAGTGGTAACAGTTACAGGCAAAGATTTAAAAAAACCTTCAAATTTTATGGTGAGAATAGGTACTCCTGCATTACAACTAATAGACGCTGCCGGAGGGTTACCTCCTAATACAGGCAAGGTCGTTAATGGAGGACCCATGATGGGTAAAGCACTCAATGATTTGGAATCACCTATAGCTAAAGGAACAAGTGGAATTATTGTTTTTTCTGATGATGAATCAGAAAGAGTTCCTATGCAAAATTGCATAAGATGCGCTAAATGTATTAGTGTTTGCCCAATGGGGCTTGAACCATTTTTCCTTGGTTTGATTTCTGATAAACAAAGGTATGAAGAATGTGAAGGGAATCATATAATGGATTGTATGGAGTGCGGTTCATGTCAGTATGTTTGCCCATCAGGAAGACCGTTGCTCGATCAGGTTAGAATTGGAAAGTTGAATGTAGGAAAAATGATACGAGAAAGAGGATAAAAGTTTAGATATAAAGAGAAGCTTAATTAAAATTATATATTATTAATATTTTATAATTAACAGGTTAAAGAAGAAAGATATGAGTTTATTGACGGTTTCAGGATCTCCTCATTTTCATGCTGATAGTTCGGTAAGAAAAATCATGTATGGAGTGTTAATTTCGTTGATCCCTGCTACGCTTGTTTCATTTTATTATTTTGGATTAGGTGCTATTATAGTCACACTTACTGCAGTTGTGTCTTGTTTGATTTTTGAGTTTTTAATTCAAAAATATATGATAAAAGGCCCTATAACAATTTGGGATGGATCAGCAATTATAACCGGGGTTTTACTTGCGTTTAACGTCCCGTCTAATTTGCCACTATGGATGGTCGTGGTTGGATCATTTGTTGCAATTGGAATGGGTAAAATGACTTTTGGGGGATTAGGTAAAAACCCCTTTAACCCGGCACTTGTAGGAAGGGTTTTTATGTTAATATCATTCCCTGTTGAAATGACAACCTGGCCAAAACCAGAGCCACTTACAACTCAGATAGCTGACGTTGTTACCGGTCCAACGGCACTTGCTTTTGCCAGCTTTAGCCCTGAAAGTATCCCATCTTATCAAGATATGTTTATTGGTAATATGGCTGGTTCTTTAGGTGAAATTTCAGCTCTTGCTCTTATATTAGGGGGAATATATATGCTGGTAAAAAGAATTATTACCTGGCATATACCTGTTTCATTTATTGCATCAGTATTTGTGTTTACCGGAATTGTTTGGCTGGTAGATCCTTCTGCTAATATGGACCCTGTGTTTCATATAATTACCGGGGGAATAATGCTTGGTGCAATTTATATGGCCACTGATATGGTTACGAGTCCTATGGCTCCAAAAGGAATGTTGATTTTTGGTGTCGGGTGTGGGGTGTTAACTGTTGTTATAAGGTTGTGGGGAGCATATCCGGAAGGAGTCTCTTTTGCTATATTAATAATGAATGCTTTTGTCCCGCTTATTGACAGAGGCTTTAAACCAAAAAGATTTGGAGAGGAGGTTAAAAATGGCTAAAAAAGAATCAAATTTTGTAAATATGGTTACAACTTTAGCAATTGTAACAGCTGTTGCAGCATTTACATTATCAATGGTCTATAATCTAACTGCAGGACCTATCGAGGAAGGGAGAATTGCAAGGCAGCAGGAAGCAATAAGGTATGTTTTGCCTCCTACTGAAGAGATGACAGAATTTGATAAGCTTGTAACTAAAAAGTTTTTACCTGTCACTGGTAGTGATTCTATTACCTTTAATTTTGCATATGTTGATGGGGAATTATTAGGAATAGCTGTAGAAACATACACAATGAGAGGTTGGGAAGGATTCATATCGGCTATGGTTGGTTTTTACCCAGATAAAAATATCGTTGATGTTGTTCATCTAGAACATTCTGAAACTCCCGGATTAGGCGATAAAATTGAAAAAGGTAGAGATGACTGGAGTAATCAATTTAGAGATTTTAATACATCTGAAAAAGAACTTAGATTGAAAGGTGATGGGGGAGATGTGGATGGAATTACTGCAGCAACTATTACAGCTAGAGCGTATGCTGATGCAATTGAAAGGGCATACCTTACTTTAAAAGAAGTTTTTGATGAAAAGTATTTAACACTAGAATATTAGATAATTATCGTTTTTTACTTTATAAAAGATATATAATTGAAAATTTGAGAATTAAAATAATTAAATAATAACTATGAATAAGTTGAAGATAATTTCAAAAGGGTTGATTAAAGAAAATCCGGTTTTTGTTCTTTTATTAGGGCTTTGTCCGGTTTTAGGTGTTACAACCTCGGCTTTTAATGGTTTTGGAATGGGGATGGTTACAACATTCGTGTTGTTTATGTCTAACTTAGTAGTTTCATTGATAAAGAATTTTATTCCTGCTAAAGTTAGAATACCTAGCTATATCGTTGTAATAGCCTCATTTGTTACAATATCTGAATTAGTGGTAGAAGCCTTTATGCCCGATCTTTTTGAAGCTTTAGGTTTGTTTATTCCTTTAATTGTTGTTAACTGTCTTGTATTAGGTAGGTCAGAAGCTTTTGCTAGTAAAAATGATGTATTTAGTTCAGTTACAGATGGATTTGCAATGGGTTTAGGATTTACTTTTGCATTAACAGCCTTAGGTGGCCTGAGAGAATTGCTAGGTGCGTACTCTTTATTTGGTTATTCTTTTATTGAAGGAGATGGAATGTTGGTATTTGTTCTTGCTCCGGGCGCTTTTATTGGATTAGGTTATTTAACAGCTATATTTTTAAAATTAATTGGTGACAGATAAAATATAAAAATCATTAGATATGGAGAATGTTTTTATTATAATAATTGGAGCAATATTTGTTAATAACATAGTTTTAGCTCAATTTTTAGGTATTTGCCCATATATGGGTGTTTCCTCAAGGGTTTCTACGTCTATCGGAATGTCGGGAGCGGTTATGTTTGTTATGACTTTGGCAACTATAGTAACTTATTTAATATATAATTTTATTTTAATTCCACTGGATATAACTTATTTGCAAACAATTTCCTATATATTGGTTATTGCTTCTTTGGTTCAAATGGTGGAAATCATTCTTAAAAAAGTTAGCCCTGCTTTATATCAGGCTTTGGGTATATTTTTGCCATTAATGACAACTAACTGTGCTATACTTGGTGTAGCTATGCTTGCAGTTCAGTATGAATATACTCTTGTGGAAGGTCTTATTTTTGCTGTATCTCATGGATTAGGTTTTGGATTAACAATAGTTTTATTTGCAGGTATTCGTGAACAAATGGAACTGATTGATGTGCCAAAAGGAATGAGAGGTGCACCTGCCGCTCTAGTTGTAGCAGGAATTATGGCTCTTGCATTTATGGGATTTGCCGGACTTGTATAAACAATGCCATACCTTTCTTTAATCATTTTTTTATGTTAGCTTTTTGTATAATAACTAAAAAGTTTTTGCTTAACTTCATAGTTGTATTTTGCATAATTTCAACAGGTTATTCTCAAAATAGAGTAACTTTTAGCAATGAAATTAATCCAAAAGATGAAAATTCAGCTATATTAAACCTTAGTAGTAAAAATAAAGGTTTCTTGTTACCTCGTATGCTTTCTGATGAAATAAACGATATTTCTGATCCTGCAGAATCACTGATAGTATTTAATGATGAAACCAAGTGTATTGAAATATTTGTTAATGGACAATGGAATGAATTATGGTGTTATCAATATGAACCACTTGAAGGACCTTGTGAAGGTTATGATTTTGGAGTAAATTACCATGAATATAACTATGATGTTGTTGAGATAGGTGACCAGTGCTGGTTTGCAGAAAATTTAAGAACCTCAAAATACAATGATGGGGAAAATATTGATAAAGTAAGTGATAGTACTATTTGGTGGGATTATAATCAACCTGCATATTGTTATTACAGAAATGATTATGAAAATTATGGCTCAGTATATGGGTTTTTATATAATTGGTTTGCTGTAGAAACAGGAAAATTATGCCCTGTAGGTTGGAAAGTGCCTTCTGATAATGATTGGAAAATATTAGAGGGTGCCGTTGATAGTCAGTTTGACGTTGGTGATAGTGAATGGGACGGCCCCGATGAGTATAGAGGGTATGATGCCGGAAGTCAATTAGCTTATAACTCTGAATTATGGCTTCCCGGCAATTTAACCCAAAATACTGCTTTTGAAGAAAATTCAGACTTTAACCTTCTCCCTGGAGGATGGAGACAAAATATTCAGGGAACATACAGACATGTCCGTGAAAGTGCTCATTTATGGACTTCAACTCCTGATGGAGATCACAGTGCTATCCGCAGGCGAGTGCACTACGAAGAAGCTAGAATAAACAGACGCCCATACTCAAAAGGACGTGGCTATGAAGTAAGGTGTATTCGTGATAATTAATTTTTTATTTAACTATCAGTATTTTTGAACCACAAAAATTATTGCCAATCTTAATCAGTACTAAATAGCTGCCGGGTTCTAAATTGTGTTTGTGCAAGTAATATCCCTCAATTGTTTTTTTATCCCTAAATATCATATTCCCTTGCATGTCTGTAATGGCAATTGTAATGTCTTTGTCTAAATCTGAACTTACTGAAAAAATGCCCCTGTCAGTATCGGATAATTCTACTGTAAAAGCTTCGCTTCCAGGATTTGGGAATATATTAAAGCCACAGTTTGTTTTATCTTTTTCACTTGTGAAATTATCCTTTTTTGAATGTTTTATATATGATTTTTCTTCCTCAAAATGACAAGAGGAGGCTAAAGATAATTCAGGCATAATTTCAACATATAAAGAATCTTCTAAGATACACCCGTAATTATTAATAGCTCTTACTTTTATATAACTTGATTCATTGATTTTTAAATTTTGTTTTTCGGAAATGCACTTCCAGTTATCTGTAAATAAATTTTTAGTATTAATTATTCCTGAGTTATAAAAAATCGTGTCAGTTGGTAGTTTAGGTTTTTCAGCATATGTGCAATCAAAAAGTAGTATTGAGTTTTTTCTTTTAGCTTCCAGTTTTACATTTTTGTCAAATAAGTGTCCTCTACCTTCTTCTCTGTTTATAGAATAAAAAATTAATTCACCATTATTTACTCCTGAAGTTATATTTGCGTTTAAATTATATTCATTATTTGCAGACATTAGCCATTCAGCTTCTCCTTTATTAGTGTATTTTGTGATAATCCATTCAAAATGATAGCTTTCTGTGGTATAAGCTTCTCCATTAAACATCAGATTACCTTTGTAGTTTGCAAGTATGTAAATTTGACCGTCTTTTCCCAAAATAATATTCTTTATGTTTTTATGAGATTCCCCGCTTATATCTTCTTTCCAAAGAAAATTCATGTTTTTATCTAACTTGATAATAAAAATATCATTGCCATGTTTTGAAGATTCAAACAAATCATTGTCCCACAAAAAACTTCCATTATAAGTTCCAAATAAAAGAATTTTGTCATTGTAAGCAACTATTCCTGATATTTTTTTTGCTCCATATCCTTCGGATTTTTTTACTTTTTTAATGTTTAAGCTTTCATCATAAATAGCAGCAAAAAAATCTTTGTTGCCTGAATTTCTAATAGTTTTATTTCCAATATTTATTTTATTTGTGAAATTTCCGGCTACTAAGATTTTATTGTTAAATAATCTTATCCCTTTTGTATTGATTGAAGATTCTGAATTTATTAAAGTAATATCAGAAATTTTATTGTTTTCAGATATTTTTGCAATAATAAGAGCCGTGCTGTTTCCTGAGTCAAACACGGTTTCATTATAAACAAATTTTCCGTTAAATTCAGTGGCAAAATAATATTCATTTTCATTGTTATTGTTAATTAAAAATTGTTTTTTCCCGTTAGGTATCATATCAAAGGATGTTGCCCATATAATTTTACCATTATTATCAATTTTCATAATAAAGGTGTTTTGATAGCTTTTAGATATAAGAATATTTTTATTTCCTGTGTTTATCGTATCAGAAAAAACACCTGTTATTAGCCATCCATTATTATATTCAATAGAGTTGTTTATTTGATTAAAGCCGTTACCTTTAATTTTTTTAATCCATTTCCATTCGCCATTTTTGTTTTTTAATCCCAAAAAACCTGTACGACTATTGTTACTTTTGATAGAATCTTTATTAGCAGTTATTTTTCCACTAAATCCTCCGGTAACAAGAGTTTCTTTGTTTATATTATGAGATATATTCAATGAGTATATCTTATAATTACCCGATAATGATGTTTCTTTTCCAGGGCTTAAATAATGGTTTTTTTGATTACCATACAAGATATTTAAGCAAAAAAATAAAGCAAATGATAAGATTAATTTGGCTTTCATGTTAATTAAGTTTTGGTTAACAATTTGTTTTTCTGTCTTCTTTAATATTAAAAAATAATTTTACTGCTACCATGTGCCGGGTGTATGGCTATCAAAATCTATTTCTATTTTTATAAAAAGATCATTATTTAATTCTAAGTTATCAATTTTTCCTAAGTAATTGATATCTTCGGAACCGGGAGTAAAAGAACTATTTCTGTAAAATTCTTTATATTCATCATAAATATCTGTTTTGTAATAAAAAGTTAAAGTTGAAAAATTAGTTTGTGTTCCGTGACTAACTCCTATCTTAAAATAAATGTCCCAACCATTATTATACACCAAACTTTTTGTAGCACTATCTAGTTCTAAGGAGACTTCTTGATTTTCAGTAATATTTTCTCCTTCTTTTATAATTAGCTGAGGTGCTCTAAATTCTGCTTTTATTTTGCGGTTATCATTCATGAGAATGGTAATGTTTTGACTTCTATCATATAAATTAGGCACTTCATCAATATACCATTTATCAAGTATAAAAGCTTTATCAGGTTTTGCCAGAATATTTACATTTTCGTTCTTATTAAAAGACATATTAACTCCTCGTTCTACGTCGTTGCCATTAACCTTTAATAAACCGTTATCACTGTAGTCAATAAATAATCTGTAAGATGTTTCTTCATCTCCGTTATTGTCACCATTACCATCATTATTTCCATCATCAACGTTATTAAGCATATTAACATAATAATAGTCGTAGTTTTTTATTATTTTTCTATCCATATCGCTGATTCTTGTCAGCATTCCAATGTTGTTATATCCAAAGTTTTGCCTGTGATTTCTTTCATCTGTAGCAGTACTGATATTATTATGAGAGTTATAAGTGTACGAAGTAATCTTTGCATTAGGTAGCTCATCTCTTAATATATTTATGGTTTGTGATAATTCAGCATTATTTTTTGTTTGCAAATCGTATATGTTTAAATTAAGATTATTGTTTAATGTTTCATTTACCATATCAAAACTGGCATTTTTAATTTTTGCTATAGGATGGACAAAACCGTAACCCCACAAATATGTTATATAAAAGTCACCTTCATTTTCATATTTATAAGTTTTTTGTTTTAGTTTCCTTTGTTTTCGATAGCTCTCTAGTCCAGGTATGGTAAAACCTATTTCTGTATGATAATATTCAAGATTTTTATATTCTATGGTGTCACTAATTATATCGCATGGTTTGTCAATTGTTCCGGGGAATTCTTTAAATATACTGGTAGGTTGAAACCCACTGTTGTATTTTGCAAAATATCCGTTCTTTACATTAAAAGAGTTTCCGGTTTTAAATCCTCTTCTTTCTCTTGTAACATAATTATAATAATTGCCCTCCTCATCTTCAAGATAATCATAATAAACAAATGAACTAAGAGTTTTAGCATTAGAGTCAAATATTTCAATTAGTTCAGGATTATGTATATTTTTTTCGTTATTATAATGATATTTAGTTATGTTTTCTGTTGAACCTAATAAGTTGTTATCGTAATCATAAAAGTTTTCTTTAGTATAAGTTTGAGTTTTTCTTAAAAAGCTCTGTTCGACAGGTAACAGCCCAAAATATATACTTGCCAATGAGTTTTTTATTAAATTAATATCTGCTTGTGTTTCTTTATAAAGAAGCTCTGTTCTTATAAAAGGTACAAAGATATTTTTATCAGAGCTGTTATATTTTTCGTAATTATATATGTTTTTTTTAATCAATAAATTATCATTATTATAAATATGATGTTCCAGCAAGGTTCCTCCATGGCATTTACTGAAAAAAGCAGGCATATATCTAGGGGTAAGATCTTCAGAAAAATTAAATAAATTGTTTATCTCTTGTATTTCAACATTGCTATTAATGATAGGTTTTTTAAATAAAAACACTTCTGTTCCTTTTGATTCTTGCGGATTATTATAATTAATGTGTGTTTTTTTTACTTTTTGATAGCCGACGGTGTTTCCTTGCGTGTATTCAATATTATTTACAGGGCTTGAATTAATCATGTCGAATTTTGAAGGGTAATGCCTAGGACCATCAAAATCACCGGGACTTATTATAGCTTTATGGAATTTTGGAGTTTGCCCACCTGCTAAAATACCTGAACTTTTGTTGTCATCTTTTTTATAGGAATATTTTGTTCTTCTTAAAAGCTTATTATTGTTATCATAGTAATCTATTCTTGTTACTTTAACACCGCCTGCATACGTTTCATTTATTTTAGATATGTTTTTTTTATTTTTCTTTGCTGCACCAAAGTTTGAATCTATTCCTATAATATCTTTAGTTCTGTATGTGTTTTGTTTGTATGTCAGCTTCGCTTTTCCTCCCGTTGGGTATGTTATTTCTTTTAATAATCCGTACTTTGTTTTTTCTTTATTTATGGACCTGTCAGCTCCTTGATAATTTATATGATGGGAATTTATGGATGGTATTAAAGAACTATTATCTATTCTTCCATTATAAAACCCCCATTTGTCTTGTGCTTTCGAGAATCTTGGCGGCAATTTCTCAGGATTATTGTATTTAAAATAGTATTCTTTTGCAATAGTATTTGAATATGGATTTGAAGTATGAACGTTACCACCACTAATTATTATTTGCTCCAGAAAAAGTCTTTTTCTTCTGTTTTCATTGAAAGAATTAATTGGGGTATGATTCGAGATAATATATTTATTATTAAAAGCTATACTTCTTATATTTAAACCACTTGATAATCCTGTAACTTTAATTGATTTTAATCTAAACCCAAGGTTATTGTGCATATCTTTTCTTTCTTCATTGTAATTAAAATTTAAATTGCCCTTATCATAAATTATTTGAGATATTTTATTTGTTTCGTGTTTGATTACCCAAGTAGAACTATTTTTGTTTGATTCATTATGTTTAATAAGTATACTTTCTGAAGGGTTAAAGCTGTATTCTGTATGTGTTTTGTATTTAAATGATACCGGATTATGATTCCCTTTTCTAACTTCTGTCAGATGCCATGCTGATCTATGATCCCGCATTTGGGTAAATTCACCTGAACTTGGATATTCAAGAGAGTTGTCAACAGC
>PWLF01000162.1 GCA_003559475.1 Bacteroidales bacterium | reverse complement strand
TTTAAAGATTTAAGTTGCTCTTTAATTACCTCAATTTTTGATTTTGCATCCTTTTGCTTTTTCCTTTCAAGCTCCACTACATTATCAGGGGCATTATTAACAAACTTTTCGTTACTCAATTTCTTTTCAATTGAATTTAAAAATTTTGTAAAATGCTCTAAATCCTTTTCAAGAATTTCAATTTCTTTTTTAGTATCAATGCTTTGAGTTACAGGCAAGTAGAACTCTGTTGTTTTTACTAAAAACGAGAGAGCTCCGGATGGCTTACTTTCAATATATTCAATGCTTTTTAAATTACAAAGTTTTTTTATTACATCGTCAAAAGTTTCGTCAGCAGATTCATCAAAATTTTTCCTGATAAAAAGGTCCAATTCTTGTTTATTGGCTATGTTTTTATTATGCCTAATATTTCTAATACTCATTACAACTTCTTTGGCTATCTCAAATTTAGATATAATATTATTATCAAAATTTTTCTTTTCGGGCATTTGAGATATCATAATACTTTCAGGGCTTTCATTTTTTCTGATATTTTGAAACAACTCCTCTGTTATGAAAGGCATAAAAGGATGTAATATATGTAGTATATTATCAAAAAATTCAATAGTTTTATTATAAGTTTTATTGTCAATATGTTCGTTAAATGGGGGTTTGATAATTTCGAGGTACCAAGAACAGAAGTCATCCCATGCAAGCTTGTATATTGTTTTCAGGCCATCTGCTAATCTATACTTTTTGAAATGGTCGTCAATTTCAGCAAGCGATTTGTTCAGGTTAGCTTCAAACCATTCAATAGCAACTTTAGCCGTTTGTGGTTGTTCTTTTTTCTCATCTTTTTTAAAGCTTTGCGTAAGGCGGAACGCATTCCAAATTTTATTACAAAAATTTCTCCCTTGTTCACATAGGGATTCATCAAAGAGGAGGTCATTTCCTGCGGGTGACGAAAACAGCATACCCATTCTAACACCATCAGCTCCGTATTTTTTAATAAGACTAATTGGATCAGGAGAGTTTCCTAAAGATTTGGACATCTTCTGTCCTAATTTATCTCTAACAATACCATGAAGGTAAACGTTTTCAAAAGGGATTACTCCTCTAAACTCCAACCCTGCCATAATCATTCTGGCGACCCAAAAAAACAGGATTTCCGGTGCTGTAACAAGGTCTTTTGTAGGATAATAATATTTAATTTCCTCATTATCAGGGTTTCTTATTCCATCAAAAACAGATATAGGCCACAACCATGAGGAAAACCAAGTATCAAGGACATCCTCATCTTGTTTCAGATCTTTTAATGTCAAATCGGATGAATATTTTTCTTTAGCCACTTTTAAAGCTTCTGCTTCATTATTAGCAACAACATACTTGCCGTTGGGCAAATACCAGACAGGTATTCTATGTCCCCACCATAATTGACGACTTATGCACCAGTCGCGAACATTTTCCATCCAATATTTGTAGGTATTTTTAAATTTTGCGGGATGAAATCGGATAGTGTCATCCATAACTGTTCCCAATGCCGGTTTTGCAAGCTCTTTCATTTTTAAAAACAATTGCATAGACAGCTTTGGTTCTATAACAACATCCGTTCTCTCAGAATATCCTACTTTATTAATGATATTTTCAATATCAGCAAGTTGATTATTCTCTTTTAATTTTTTAGTAACTTTTTCTCTTGCTTCAAAACGGTCTGTTCCAATAAAGATTTCGGCATTTTCATTTAATGTTCCGTCGTCATTAAATATATCAATTGACTTAAGGTTATGTTTAACTCCCAGGTTGTAATCATTAATATCATGAGCGGGCGTAACTTTAAGAGCTCCCGAGCCATATTCGCGGTCAACATATTCATCAAATATAAAAGGTATGGGTCTGTTTATCAGTGGCACAAGAGCTTTTTTGCCTTTCAGGTGCTTATATCTTTCATCTTCCGGGTGAACACAAATGGCAGTATCTCCAAGAATAGTTTCAGGTCTGGTAGTAGCTATACGGACAAAATTTTCCGGCTCGTTTTCTATTTGATATTTTATGTAGTATAATTTTGAATTCTCTTCTTTATAAACAACTTCTTCATCTGACAGTGCCGTTAAAGCTTTTGGGTCCCAGTTAACTATTCTAACATCTTTGTATATCAGTCCTTTATTAAAAAGTTCAACAAATACTTGAATTACGGATTCCGACATATCTTCATCCATAGTAAATTTTGTTCTCTTCCAATCACATGAGGCGCCGAGTTTTTTAAGCTGTTCTAGTATAATTCCTCCGTGTTTTTCTTTCCATTCCCATGCATGTTTTAAAAATTCATCTCTTGATATTTTATTTTTATCAATTCCTTCATCCTTTAATTTTGCCACCACTTTGGCTTCTGTTGCGATAGATGCATGGTCTGTACCGGGGAGCCAGCAGGCATTATATCCTTTCATTCTGGCTCGTCTGATAATTACATCCTGAATGGTATTGTTCAGCATGTGACCCATGTGTAAAACACCGGTAACATTAGGTGGCGGTATAACAATAGTATAAGGTTCTCTTTCATCCGGAGTTGAAGAAAAATAATTTTTTTCCATCCAAAAGGAATAATTTTTTTCTTCTATTTTTTCAGGCGAGTATTGTTTTGGCAGATCCTTCATCAGTTTATTTTTACTATATATTTATTGTTATTAACATAAAATTTACAAATTCAGCACAAAAATAAAACTATTACTTTATTAAATAAAATGGATTTAATTCTTTTTTAAAGATGCTAAAAAATTAACAAAAAATATTAATCCAAAGCCGGCGATCATAAGTAATATTACCTGAGCAATCATTGGGTCGTTGCTTTCACATATTTGCTGAAATTGTTGAGGTGTTATGCTTTTTTCAACTACCGAAATTTCTTCTCCATGTCTGTTTATAGTGGTTTCAACAACTTTTTTCCATGGCCATAATTTATTAAGCGCCCCTATCATAAGCCCTGTTAGTGTTGCCATTGTTAAACTATAATACTTTTTTAAAAGCCATGAGATAACATTTGAGAACAAAATTATCCCAATAACGCATCCTAAGGCAAAAACACCTAATACTTCTGCATTTAAGTCTCTAACAGCATTCAAAACATATTCATATTTTCCTATTAACAGCAGTATAAAACTTCCTGAAATTCCGGGAAGTATCATGGCACAAATAGCAATACATCCACTCAAGAACACGTTCAGCAATGTATCGGGAGTTGTTGCCGGTGTTGCTATTGTTATGTAATATGAAAATGCTGTTCCCACAAATAAAAACATGATTGTAAATATTGACCATTTTTCAATCTTTTTTCCGATATAAATAGCCGAGGCAACTATCAGCCCGAAGAAAAATGCCCAAACTAACATTTGATGATGCTCAAGCAACCAGGATATTAATCTTGCTAATGAAAACACACTTAATAATATTCCTGTAAAAACAGTTAAAAGAAAATTACCGTTTATACTAAACCAGGCATTTCTTATTTTCCCTTTTAAGACTAGTTTAATAAAGTCATAGTTGATAGATTTAATACTTTCAACAAGTTTTTGATAAATTCCTGTTATAAAAGCTATTGTTCCTCCGGAAACTCCGGGGATAATGTCAGCAACCCCCATTCCCATACCTCTTAAAAGTATGAAAAAACCGGATGTAATTTTCTCTTTCATTTTCAATATTTTATTTGTAAAGCATTGATTTTAAGGCAATACTTGACAACGGTCATTTCTTTTTCTTTAGTTTATATTTTTGATACTCTTCGGGCAGAAACTCAAAGAAAGTGTCGCCTCTTAATCCTAATCTTAAAGTTTCAAGAGGGATAACATCTTGAGGTGAAATATTTCCAAGATTTGCTTTAGCCCCCAGAAGTTTAACAAACCATGCTTGTTGGGCTTTACGTGGGGCTTCCCAAATTATTTGTTTTGACGGAATCTTTTTTAATATGTCGCTAATAAGTGAAATATCTGCTGAGCCGTCTTTATTATAAATTCCTACCGTTCCTGTTTCTCTGGCTTCTGCAATCACATAACTACTGCCCGCATTCAGCTCACTTTCCATGTGTGATGACCAGTTTTCAGGGTCGGTATATATTTCATCTTCTTTTGCTCCAACTTCACTCAAAACAATATAATCCTTAGAAAACTCATTTATATATTCACATTTCTTCTCATGCTCCATTTTTATAGAGCCATCCGATATTTCTATTGCATCAATATTGAGTTCATCAATAAATTTTTTATACTCATGTATATAATCTCTTACCACACATGCTTCAAACAAAGTCCCTCCCAGGAAAACCTTAATATCATTTTCCTGATATATCTTAACTTTTTCTTTAGTAGTTTTACAAACAACAGATGTTCCAAAACCTAATTTAGCAAAATCTATTATTTCACCTGAAACCGATATAAGCTCTTGAACTTGATTTACGCTAAGGCCCTTATCCATCATCATTGTAATTCCTGTAGTTCTCGGCTTATTTTTTCTTTCCGGCAAAAATGGTATTTTCATTTTAACAACAATTTATTAAATACTATTACTAAATATACAATAATTTTGATATTATATTACTTTCAATTAAGTAAAACAAATTTATTTATTTGTCCTGTACAATTCAACAAGTTCAGTAAAAATTGAATATTCAATAATCTCCGGATATTTTTCGATTATTCTTTTATAACCTTCAAAATTCAATATTAATGCTTCTTCAAGATAAAAAGCTGCTGTTTTACCTCTTCCAAGTTTTAATAAGAAAAAAGACAAATCATATAATATATCTGCATCTTCCGGATTATTTTCATGAGCTTCTGAAAGCAAATTCATTGCACTTTCCGTATCTCCTTTTATATTTAGAGCATTCGCATAATCTAACCAGATAGTTATATCATCAGGGTTTATTTCTATAGCTTTTTTAAAACATTCACGGGCATTATCCGGCATATCATTATTGATATATGTATCAGCTAATAAGCAAAGGCAAGAGATGTTTTCCGGCTCTTCCTTTAACCCTTTTTTAAAATAGCTTATAGCTAATTTTAATTCGCCTGCTTCTACTTTGCAAGCGCCGACTCCAATAATAGCTTCAACAAAAGAGGGGTCTTTTTCCAAACAAATTTTATAATATTTCTCAGCATCATAGTAATTGTTCATTTTTTCATAACACTCCCCAATATTATAAAACTTCATTATATCATCTTCATCTTCTTCAATAGACTTTATATAACATTTTATTGCACTATTATAATCTGCTTTAACATTATACACATACCCTTTATGATACCATGACGGAGTATGTTCTTCATCAATAGCTATGCAAAAATCAAAAGCCTCTATGGCTTTATCAAGCAAATCCGAATTGATATAGGACAATCCCAAATTAAACCAAGCTTCAACAGAATAAGGGTTGCGGTCAATTAGTTTAGAGAAAAAAGATACACTTTTCTCTTTCAAACCGAGAAGTTCAAAGCAGTAAGCCACTTCAAAAATAGCTAAATCATTATCAGGATTTAATTCCAATGCTTTACAAAGGAATTCTATAGTTTTATTATAATCGCCTAAGTTTTCATACTCGAAAGCAATATTGCAATAGATATAGTCAGGATCTTCTGAAAATTTCACAGCTTTAGAATACTCTTTAATTGCATTTTTGTATTGTTTTAGTTGTGAATATATTGCTCCTTTATAAAGGTTTACATCAGGATTTGTAGGTTCCAGAGATTCAATTTTATTAAGGATTTCAATAGCTCTGATTTCTTTACCTGAAGCAGCCAAAACCTGTGCACGCCTTAAAAGCAAATCTGAGGAATTTTCATGCAATTTCGTTGCGTAATTTACAACATTTAAAGTCTTTTTAATTAACCCTTTCTGGAAATAATACTCTATTATTTCTTCAAAATCAGCAACATCGAAATAAATTGATTTTTTTTGATTTAATAATTTTTCAAATTTTAAAACCTGCCAAGGAGGTCGGTTTTGTTTATCAAATATGTTTAAACTCATAATATTTTTCGGCAGTTGTTTTTTACTAATTTTTAAATATAGTAATAGCTAATAAATTTAATATTTAAAGAACAATATAATATATTATCAAATGCAAAATTAGTAAAAAGTGTAATATTACAAGCTATATTTTTTTTATTTTTCTTTCGACAATATTCAACTTTTTACTTTATGACTTTCTTATCAGCTTCCTTTAAACATAATTAAATTGCTGAATTTGAGTTTGGTTAGCATCCCCTTTAGCACATTCATTTATAACAAAGAGAAGGTAAAAAAATAAATAAAAAGTAAAATTTTCTGTTTTTTACGATGCATATAACAATTATAACTATTTGTTTTTCAAATACTTGTTATTTACAATGTATTAATTATAATAAAGAAAACTATTTCTTTAAAAAAACATTTAATCAAAAATTATATCTTTGCCATGATTTTATCAAACCCTATTGATGAAATTTAATATTTCACAAGTTTCATATTAAGCATAAATCATTGTAAAACAATTTATTAATTCAAAGTTTATACTAATGAAGAGATTTTGGGAGAAAGTTGGTATTTTTTCAAAAAAAGCTTTTGCTAAATCATTGGATTATGTAGAAATAATTGGAAATAAATTACCTCATCCTGCTACAATTTTCGGATTGCTGGCTCTTTTTGTTGTAATACTATCGTGGATTACTCATCACCTAGGCATTTCAGCTGTTCATCCGGTTGACGGAGATGTTGTTTCAGTAAAAAATTTGGTAAGTAGTGATGGTTTTCGATGGATGTACACAAGCATGTTGGAGAATTTTTTAAGATTTCCTCCATTAGGTTATGTTTTGGTAGTAATGATTGGTATTGGTTTAGCAGAGGGTACCGGTTTATTTAATATAATGATACGAGCTTTGGTACTAAATGCGCCAAAAAGGTTTATTACAGGTGCTGTGGTTTTAGCGGGAATTATATCCGGTTTAGCAGTTGAGGCTGGCTATGTAGTTTTGATTCCGTTAGGAGCTATGATATTTCACGCTATAGGGCGTCATCCAATGGCAGGCTTAGCAGCGGCTTTTTGTGGCGTTAGCGGTGGTTTTGGAGCAAACTTTTTTATTGGAACAATAGACCCTGTTTTAGCCGGCATCTCAACTTCAGCAGCACAATTGATAGACCCTGATATGGTCGTTAATCCTGCTGTTAATTACTACTTTATGATTGCATCAAGTTTTGTAGTGCTACTTGTTGGTAGCTGGGTAACAGATAAAGTTGTAGAACCTCGTTTAGGTAAATACGAAGGCGCTGCTGAAAAATTTAAAATTCAAATGCTTACGCCTCAAGAAAATAAAGCATTAAAATGGGCAGGGATAAGTGTGCTGATTTTTATTGTTTTATTTGCACTAACTGTCGTTCCCGAAAATGGAATATTAAGGGATCCTGAAACAGGCTCAATACTTCATTCTCCATTTTTTGATGGAATAATAATCGGTATTATGGTATTATTTTTTATTCCTTCTCTTGTCTTTGGTATAGTAGTTAAAACTATACGAAACGATAAGGACATGATGAAGCATATCATAAAATCAATGAATGGAATGGGGTCATATATAGTATTGGTTTTCTTTGCAGCACAGTTTGTATATTTCTTTAACTATTCTAATTTGGGTTTAATAATTGCTATTGAAGGTGCTGCAGGATTAAGAGAGATTGGTTTTACAGGACCTGCATTAATAGTAGCTTTTGTAATTCTTGCTGCTTTTATTAATATGTTTATGGGCAGTGCATCTGCAAAGTGGGCTATTATTGCTCCTGTTTTTATTCCTATGTTAATGTTGCTTGATAATGCTTATCATCCGGGAATAACACAAGCTGCTTTCAGGATAGGAGACTCACTGACTAATCTTATCACTCCTATGATGAGTTATTTTGCTCTTATCGTTACTTTTGCTCAAAAATATGATGAAAAATACGGTATAGGCACTATCATATCCACTATGTTGCCTTATACTATATTCCTTGGTATAGTTTGGATAGCATTATTGGTAGTTTGGATGTTATTTGGAATACCTATGGGACCTGACGGACCTATATATATTAACTAATTACTAAAAAATGTTGGATATTAACATGCCAGTGTTTTATCCAACATTTTTTATATATCTGATCCTCTTTACCTAAAAATTTGCTTGAATAATTTTTAGACTTTTCTGAATTTATAAACTTTCAATATGTAGCGTCCAATTTAGTATCTCTGAGGGTAGCGTCCAATTTAGTGTGTCTGAGGCAAGGTTTTCAATAATTTACCAATATAACTAACGGGCAAATTAAATATAAAAAAAGCCCCATAACATTCATGCTATGGGGCTAAAATAAATTTTGGCGACGACATACTCTCCCGGGAGTTACCCCAGTACCATCTGCGCTGGCAGGCT
>PWLF01000197.1 GCA_003559475.1 Bacteroidales bacterium | reverse complement strand
TATGTTAAATTTAGAGGAAATGAACCTGATATTGAACCATTTTTGAAAAGAAGTGGATTAAAATAATAAGGTAGCCTCTTTTGTTTAATAATTGTTAAAAGCATTGCAATTTATCACTATTGATATTTTGCAATGCTTTTTTTATATTTTTAACAAAATATAAGTGATATTACGGAAACGGACAATCTTTTTAATTATTAATTTTGAATTTTTATAAATGATTTTAATTTTTTTTGTAAATTAGCAGTATAAAATTATACTTTTGTTTTTGTACAAAAGTTAATAATTTGCAAACAAATAAACCTTACTACTAACAAAACTTTAAAAAATTATGTTTAAAAAATTTTTTTTACCTAATTCAATTTTTATAGCATTAATCTTTTCTTTTTCAAATTTTCAAATTACTAATTCTCAAACATTTCAACTCAAGCAATCCGGCACTACAGTACAAGTAATGGATGATATCTATGATACCGGTTTTTCTATAGAGAATCTTCCTGAGGATTCATATAGAAATGGCAAAATACGTATCAAATTTGATAGAAGTATGGAGAAAAGTTTGGAAAAAATTGATTTCAGCTTATCCGAAAAAGGGTATGTTAAAACAGGTATTAAATCTATTGATAAATTAAATAAAAAGTATAAAGTTTTTGAATATTATTCAATACTTGATGAACTTTATGAGATATCCGAAGCCTCACATCAATATACAGAAAGGCATAAACAATGGGGATTTCATTTATGGTATGACCTTAAATTAGATACAAAAGCAGATATAAAGCAAGTTGTTAAAGAGTTTGATAACTTAAATGAAGTTAGAATTGCAGAGCCCTCAATAATAATTCATCTTATTGAACCTGTTGAAAAGTCTGATCCTTTTAAGATTGATAAAACCGGAACAAATTCAAAATGGACTCCAAATGATCAATATTATTCTGCTCATCAGTGGAATTTCAATAATACCGGTCAAAGAATTCCTCCTTCAGGAGGCCAGGTTGGTATAGCCGGATGGGATGTTAATGCAGAAGCTGCATGGGATATTGAAACAGGCAATTCTGATGTTATTGTTGCCATAATAGATTCAGGTATGGATTATGAACACGCTGACTTGGCAGGTAATATGTGGTCAAATATTGGTCCTCAAGGAACAAGCACAAGTCCTGATGACCATGGAACGCATGTTGGAGGAATTGTAGCAGCAGTATCTAATAATAATATTGGAGTTGCAGGTTTAGCAGGAGGTAGCGGTTCCGGCAATGGTGTCAGATTAATGACTATTGATCTTGTTAGTGGAGGGATTTCTGATATAAACGCTTTTTCTTATGCGGCTGATAATGGAGCTGCGGTAACTTGTAATAGCTGGTCTGCAGGAACTTCTATGCCACCATCTCTTGCAGGTGCAATGAACTACTTCCATAATAATGGCGGAGGAACCGCTTTAGATGGTGGAGTTTCTTTTGCTGCAGCCGGAAATGCCGGGAATCAAGTTAGGCAATATCCTGCCGGCCATAGTGACGTTGTAGCAGTAGCATCTCATGATAACAGAGGTAATAAATCAAGCTTCTCTACTTATGGAAATTGGGTAGATATTACAGCTCCGGGTAGTCATATTCTATCTACAGTACCCGGAAATAGCTTAAATTATGCTTCCGGAACTTCAATGGCTACACCTCATGTTGCAGGTGCAGCAGCGTTGATTATTTCTAATAACTATGGGAATTTATCAAGACAAGATGTTATTGATATTATACTTGAAAGTGCTAGAGAAGATTTATATGACCAAAATCCAGGCTATTCCGGATTACTTGGTGAAGGAGCACTTGATGTGTTTGCTGCACTAAATTTTGAAACTCACGATATTACATTTAACGTATTGGAAGATTCTCCTGAGGAAGATCCAATAACAAATGCAACTATTACAGTAAATTCTGAGCAAGTTACAACAAACGCTAATGGAATTGCAATAATAGAACTAACTAATGGTGACCATGAGGCAAATATTTCAGCTCCAGGATACGAGTCAAAAACAGTATCTTTTTCAGTTGATGGAAGTAGCAAAACTGTTGAAATTAGAATGGTAGATAATATTATTGAACCTTATAATTTAGCTGTTACAACTGAAGGAATGGACCCTGGCGAAGCTTTTTTCCAGTGGAATATACACGACGGCTATGAGTGGTTACACTGGGATAATGGAGATAATTCGGGTTCAATTGGTCTTCAAGGTGGTGGTACCTGGGTATCTGCAATAAGGTTTGATGTTAATGATTTGTTCGATTATGATGGATGGGAAATAACTAGAATTAATGTTTTTTGCAGAGATATTCCGGACGGCGCTGAAGTAAAAGTATGGCAGGGAAGCAATGGAGGGAACCTTACTGAATATATAAGTCAATCATTTACACAAGCACAAGATAGCATCTGGGTGGAAATTGAATTAAATAATACCCATTTTATTAATGCAAGTGAAGAACTTTTTGTTGGTGTTGAATGGGATGATGCCGGAGAGGGAAATTTTCCTGCAGGCGTGGATAACCAAACTAGTAGTGACGGTAAAGGGAATTTGTTATCTACAGATTCATACGATCCATCTGAAGGATGGCGTAATCTTACGGATTATGACATAGATGGTAATTGGAATCTCCAAGTGTATGTTGAAGGTAGCAAAAGTTTAGGTCCAAAAGCTATGGAGCATAACAAAAATAAATCAGACAAAAAAGATTATTCAAAATCTTTTAGCGGATATAACGTATTTTTAGATGGAGATCAAGTTGCTACTGAAATAGCAGATAATGAGTATTTGTTTACACTACTTGCTCAAGGAATTTATACTGCCGGTGTTCAGTCAGTATATACAACAGGGTCTTCTGATATAATAGAAATAGATTTTGAAATAACTGAAGGGGCAGGATATACGGTTACTTTTGATGTGGTTAATCAATCATTTACACCTGTTACAGATGCTGTTGTTACAATAGAAGGAGTTGCTTATAGTCAAGGTGAATATATTATTGATCATGTTTTGCCCGGCACACACAACTTTAGCGTTGCAAATAGCGGCTTTATTACTTATTTTGGAGACTTTGAAGTTGATGATGAGGATATAACGGTTCAAGTTATTCTTGAAGATGGCGTTGATCCTGTTTATGATGTTACATTCAATGTTACAAATATTGAAGATGGAACAGATATTGAAAATGCAGAAATAACTTTTAACGGAAATGATTATTATACCGGTGCTGGCGGGTCTGTTGTTATTAATGATGTTGATCCGGGATTTTATAATTATTATGTAGAAAAACTTGGATTTTATAATGTTCAAGGACAGGCAATGGTTAATGATAACATTACTATTGATATTGAAATGGAAGTTGAAAGATTTACTGTAACGTTTAATGTTATTGATGAAAGTAGTAATCCTATAGATGAGGCTATAGTTACATTAGATGGTAATACAAACCCTCCCGGAGATTATGTCTTTGAAGATATCGATGTTGATACTTATGATTTTACAGTTGAAAAACAACATTTCATAACTGTTGATGACCAAATAACCGTTGAAGGTGATAAAACTAAAGATGTTATATTGGTGGTTAGAACATATACGGTGACTTTTGACATAATTGATGAGGATAGTGACCCTCTAGTTGATGCTGTTGTTAGATTTTCAGGTATTGAAAATGATGCCGGTGATTATATTTTTGATGATATTGAAGCAGGAACGCATGGCTATTTAGTTACTAATGATGGTTATGCAGATGTTCCCGGTGCTGAAGAAATTGAAGATGATACAACAATTCAGATTACAATGATAAAAGCATATACTGTTAATTTTGAAGTTCTTGATGCAGATGATAATACACCTATAACTAATGCCAGAATAACTTTTGATGGGGTAGAAAATTCTCCAGGCGATTATGAATTCAACAATGTAATTCCTGACTCCTATGATTATACTGCTAGATTATCAGGTTATGGTAATGAAGAAGGCACTGTAACTGTTATTGATTCAGATATAACAGAAACTATTTACATGACTTTAATTCCTTTATATGATCTATCTCTCCAAGCAAATCCACCTGAAGGAGGTGAAGTATTAGGTGAAGGCGAATATGAAGAAGGAAGAACAGTCACAATAAGAGCTTACGCTGAAGATGATTATGAATTCTATAACTGGACAAATCTTAGTGGTAATGTAATCAGTACAAATAATATTCATAGTTATGAAATGCCGGCAGAAGATATTACTCTTGTTGCTAATTTTCAATTTGTAGATGCAGTTGAAGATATTAGTCAAAACAATATTGCAGTATTTCCAAATCCTGCGAATAATGTGTTTTATATTGAATCTGATAAATTAATTAAACAAATACAAATTTTAAATATCAGCGGAAAAACAGTTATAAGCAAAACAGCTAATAAATATCAACAAGATATTGATATTAGTAATCTCAGACCGGGATTCTATTTTATTAAAATCCATACGGATGAAATAATTATTACAGAAAAATTACAGATTATTAGATAAAATATTATAATTGATTTTATTTAAAAAACGGGTATCTGATATAATCAGTTTTACCCGTTTTTTTTATTGCTAAATCAAAAATATTTTGATTATAATAAATATTTTTTTAATTTTGAGAAATTACTAAACAATGACTTTTAAAAAAACAATTTATAAATTAAAAAACTACTTAATTATGTCTATTAAAAAGAAACTTACTCTGTGTTTTACTTTTTTTGCTTTTTTTGCTTTTATAACATCTGCTATAAGTCAAAGTAATTTAAATAAACAGGGATTTAAACAGGAAGAATTTTCAATAAAATTAACTGATGAAAATATTGACAAGGTTTACTTTGAAGGTGATTTTTTTGAAGTTGAGTTATATGCAGAAATGTTGGACGACTACGAAGGTGTACAATTAAATGTCAATCAAGGCATAATGATAGAAGAAAACGTGGTGTCCGAACAAACTGTCATTCCCGATATTGATATTTCTCCTATACAGAATAAAACCATTACTATTTCTGGAGATGTTGGTAGTGTTACAGAAATTGGTGCAATAGCTTTTCAGTTTACCTTTTTTGGTTCAGCAATAGGTGATTTTATCCCAATGTTTGATATTGACATGTATGATTTTGAAGATGGCTCTAATTATGGTACAGCAATAGTAGGAGTGCATATTCCCGATGGAGATATTTATCCTGAGCCGGAACTTGAAGAAATAGAAAATCTTTATGAAGCGGATATTTCTTTTGTTAAAAATAGTGAAGGAAGTATGTCTTATGAAAATCTTAATATAATTGATGGACAAAGAGAATCTTTGCTTGAATTCCAAAATGCTGTCAATATCGTTGCTAATTCTGATGATAACATATTTTATGTTGAAGCTGACCCCGAAATAGTTACTTTTTTTAAAGATAAAAGTGCTGAAATAACATTAAATGGCATAGATTTTGAATACTTTAACATATATGTGTCAGATTTCGGAGTTGAAGCAACTTATGATGACGAGAGAGATGAAACAGCTAATAATACCGCTGAATTAAATGAAGAAGTATTAACATTTGAAATAGATGGATTTAGCCGTTTTACGGTCTTAGAAACTTTTGCCGTTACATTTGAAGTAGAAGATGACGATGGTATAGATATTGATGATGCAACAATTATTCTTGATGGTATTGAAAATGAGCAAGGTGATTACGAGGTTTTAAATGTTGCTCCCGGAAATTTTACTTATTTTGTAAAAAAAGATGGTTATCAAACAGCTTTTGGGGAGGTAGAAATTATTGATCAAAGCATCACCGAACTTGTTGTATTATATGAAGGCGATGATCCGGAATATGATGTTACTTTTATAGTAAAAGATGCTGATACCGATTTAGGAATTGAAAATGCTAATATTAATATAAATGGAGATGAATATACAACTGATGCTGATGGTGAAGCGATTGTGGAGAATGCTACTCCTTATTTTTATGATTATTCTATAGAAAAAAATGGATATGTTGGAGTAAGTGGAAGAATTGTTGTTACTGATGATGATAAAACAGTTGAAATATTTATGAATATTGAGACTTTTACAGTTGTTTTTGATATTATTGATGAATTTGATAATCCTATTTTGGATGCTATAGTTACTTTTGATGGTAATACTAACGAAGCTGGAGATTATGTGTTTGAAGATGTAGCCGGAGATACTTACGATTATTATATTGAAAAAGAATATTTTGTTACTTTTGAAGACCAACTTACTGTTGATGATGATATTACTGAAAATATTACATTAGTTAGAGAAAGATTTGATGTTACTTTTGTTGTTATGGATCAGGATGAAAATTTGATTGATGATGCTGTTATAACTTTTGATGGTGTTGAAAATAGCCCGGGAGATTACGTTGTTGAAGATATCGCTGCAGGATTTTCTTATTTTTATACTGTAGAAAAAGAGGGTTATCATAATGTTGAAGCTCATATCACAGTTGTAGATGATACTACTGAAGAGGTATACATGGAGGAGGAAGAGGAGGATAATGGGAATTATTGTAATAAACATGAAATTACAGACGTAAGAATTTTCCCGAATCCTGCCAACAAAATTATAAATATTGAATCAAATATGCCATTAAATGATATAAGCGTTTTTGATATTAGCGGAAAACTTATAAAAACAGCTTTTACGGAACATAATGTTTATCAGATTAATGTTGATAATCTAAAACCAGGTATTTATTTGATAAGTGTTAGCAATGAAATTAAATTAATTCAAGTATTTGATTAAAGAATTTTATTTATAAGAATTGATTAGAATACAAAATAATTGATTAATATTTAAAAGTTTTTTTGTTTAACTAAATTATTATATAAAATGAAAAGGATATCTAATATTACTTTATTAAGCATTTTAATGGTTGTTGTTTTTACAGCTACAAATGTTATCGGGCAAAACTATATTTTGACTGATAAAAACAGTCAAAAAGAAAAAAATAACCCTGTTCTTGCTGCTAAATATGATTTAAATAATGAGCAAGAAAAACAAAATAAAAACAAACTTGTTGATTTTGATATTACTATAATGGATGATGATGAACATAAAGTTTATTTTCAAGGTGATTATTTTGAAGTTGAGATTGTGATTCCTGAAGAAAGTTTGCCTAGTATTGTTGACCCTGAAGATTTGGAAGGGCAAGTCCCCGGATTACAACAGGCAGTATTTGTTGACAAGGAAACTCATGAAGAACAGACAGTGATAGTTTCTCCTGATATTTCTCCTGTTGAGAATTTAACGTTAACTATTTCCGGTAATATTGGTAATGTGAATATGCCCGGAGTTATAGGTTTTCAATTTACATATATGGGCTTCCCATTTGGAGGATTCTTCCCTGTGATTTGCTCAGACCTTTATAATGAAGAAGATGATACTGATTTTGGAAAAGCCATAGTTGGTGTTGGTATTCCTGCCGGAGATATTACTACAGAGCCGGCTTTCGAAGATATTGACAATATGTATGATACAGATGTTACTTTTATAAAAGAAAATGAAGGAAGTATAGCATTTGAAAATCTTAATATCGCGGATAACAGAAATGACCTGATAAATCTTCAAAATGGGATGAATATAATTGCTGATAGCGATGATGGAATATTTTATATTGAAATTGATCCTGATAATATTGTTTTCTTATCAGAAGAAAATGCATTAGTAACGCTAGAAGGTGTTGATTTTGATGAATTTGTTATATATGTTACTGATTTTGGTGAAGATGTTGGTCCTGACTCTTCTGAAGATGATACAGCAAATAATAGTGCAAGCTATTCTGACGAAATTGTTACTTTTGAAGTAGATGGATTTAGCAGATATACGGTTCTTGATGCTGATAGAGTTAATGTTGAGGATGTTAAAAATATTCAATTATCTATATTCCCGAATCCTGCCAGTAAAGTTGTTTATATTAAGTCTGACGAAAATATAGAAAATATTAAATTGCTTAATATTAGTGGGCAGACTTTAAAAAATATTTCACCTGACGGATTTGAGTATTCTTTGAATGTAGATGGTATAAATACGGGAATATATTTTATAAAGGTTAAAACAAAAGCAGGTATGACAGTAGAGCGAATTCAAATTATTCGCTAATTAATGTTTTTTAAAATAGATTGTAAACTATAAATTATTCACCCCGTTGGATAGATTATCCGACGGGGTTCAAATGAAACCCACGTTAAATAAAAGTTTACAAAAGTATATAAATTAAAAATCATAGGCCCTAAGGGTTTTCAAAACCCTTAGGGTCTGAATCAAAATATTGAAAAACTGATTATTAATATAAAATTATTTAAATGAAGAAAATTATTAATACAGACAAAGCTCCCGCTCCAATTGGTCCTTATAATCAAGCTATATTAACAGGTAATACATTG
>PWLF01000189.1 GCA_003559475.1 Bacteroidales bacterium | reverse complement strand
ACTCTAAAAAAAATCTTAAAAGAAATCAATCGAAAGTACTACAACATTATGATTATTTTAATGGCAAAGATTTTGATTATAAAAGTTTAAGTCCTAAAGATCGCAAAATAGTTGACAATCACTGTTTTGAAACAGATAATCCCTTTTTAATAATTTATGAATTTAAACTGTAATCTTTTTTAAGAATATACATTTTTCTCTGCGCCCTCTGCGAGAAACATTTACCCTTTTCAGGAAACGATATTGTAAAAAACACCCCTCAGTAATTCCTTATACACTCATTTCACCTCTTATAGGAGTTTGCATTAGCTTTTTGATTTTTTCATTTGAGTATCCATTACCAAACAAATACATCATTTTTGTCAGGGCAGCTTCGTAAGTTATATCATATCCACTAATTACTCCGTAATTTTTAAGTCCTACGCTGGCTTCATATTTACCCATATTGACGAAACCGGCACGGCATTGTGTTACATTTACTACTACAACACCATTATCAACTGCCTGTTTGATAGTTTTCAAAAACCATTCTTGTGTAAAAGCATTGCCGGACCCAAATGTTTCAAGTATTAATCCTTTTAATCCTTCAGTATGAATCAACGCATCAATATACTTTTTCTCAATGCCGGGAAAAAGTTTCAAACTTGCAACATTAGTATCCATTTTTGTAAAAATACTAAAGTCACCGTTTGAATCGTGATTATTGATAGCCCTGTGGTTGTAATTTATATTAATTCCTGCTTTAGCTAAAACAGGATAGTTGTCAGATCTGAAAGCTTCAAAGTGTTCAGCGTTATTCTTATACGTTCGGTTGCCCCTATACAATTGGTATTCAAAATAAATACAAACTTCAGGGACGGTAGCTTTGCCATCTGTTTTTGCGGCTGCAATTTCTAAAGCAGTAATAAGATTCTCTTTCCCATCTGTTCTAATCATTCCTATTGGTAATTGAGAACCTGTTAATATAACCGGCTTAGAAAGATTTTCTAACATAAAGCTCAAAGCAGATGCAGTATAAGCCATTGTATCAGAGCCATGTAAAATAACAAAGCCATCATAATTAGAATAGTTTTTTTCTATCAAATTTGCTAATTCCGCCCAAACAGAAGGCTGCATATCAGAGGAGTCTATAACCGGGTCAAAATGAACACTATCAATTTTAAATTCAAATTTTCTAATTTCCGGGATTCTTTCATAAAGGTCACCAAAATCAAAAGGTTGTAGTGTTCCCGTTTTACTATCGAGCATCATCCCAATAGTGCCACCGGTATAAATTAAAAGTATTTTTGGTTTAGAATTCATAGCTAAAGTATATTAAAGTTATATTTTCAAATATTAAATAGCGTCTCAGCGTTTTTTGTTGTTATTTTGGCAACATCACCGATGCCAATATCTTTAATTTCGGCAATTTTTTCTGCAATATAAACCAAATAGCTACTTTCATTTCTTTTACCTCTTTTAGGTTGAGGAGCAAGATACGGCGCATCAGTTTCAAGAACAATACTATTTAAATCAATATCACGTATGACTTCAGATAGATCGCTGTTTTTAAAAGTAACGACTCCACCTACTCCTATCATAAAGCCCATATCTGTCACTTTTTTTGCTTGTTCGAGATTCCCCGGAAAGCAATGAAACACTCCTTTTAAAACTTTAGTATCATAATTTTCTAATATTTCAAATATTTGCTCAATACTATTTCTTGAGTGTATTACAATTGGTAAATCATAATCAATTGCCATTTCGATATGCTTTTTAAAAGCAAAACATTGTTCTTTCAAGTATGTTTTATCCCAATATAAATCTATTCCTGTTTCACCGATTGCACAAAACTTAAATTTTTCAATATACTCTTCAATAACACCAATTTGTTTTTCCCAATCGTGTTTAACAGAAGTTGGGTGTATAGCAATCATAGGAATGCAAACGTTATTATATTGATTTGCGGTGTTCATCATTGGTTCAATGGAGTTCTCATCAATATTCGGCAGTAATATTTTCTCAACGCCATTATTTAAAGCCCTGTCAATAACATTTTGGCGGTCATCATCAAAATTTTTCAGATATAAGTGAGAATGAGTATCAACAAACTTCATAAAAGTTAAAATGATTTTTGGATAGAATAACTACCGCAGTTATTTTAAAAATTATTAAACCAAAATGCTAATATAAAGCTTAAATTAAATATTTACAATTTAATTTCTTCATTATTTTTATCAAAAAAATTATATTCAAGAAAGTGGTATGATGATGAAGGTTCAATTTTTATCCATTTTTTAAATTTAAACCTCCATTTCCATTTAACTGAAAACAATCCTTTATTAAGATAAGCGTATATATATGGGTGAACTCGTACTATAAGACCTTTTTCATTTTGTTCCTGAATAAGGTATCTAATGTTATTTTCCAGTTCATCCATAAGAATGATACTTGGTTTAATTTCTCCGGTACCTCCGCATGCGGGGCATTTTTCAAGGGTTTTAACATTCGTTTCGCTTCTAACTCTTTGTCTTGTAATTTGGACCAGTCCAAACTTGCTGGGAGGCAGAATATTATGCTTAGCGCGGTCTTTTTTCATTTCTTCTTTCATTTGCTCAAATAGCTTACGTCTATTAGCCGCTTCAAGCATATCAATAAAATCAACTACAATAATTCCACCCATATCTCTTAATCGAAGTTGTCGTGCTATTTCTTTTGCTGCTTCCAAATTAACTTCAAGAGCGTTGGTTTCCTGATTATTTTCTGATTTTATTCTATGTCCGCTATTTACATCAATAACATGCAAAGCTTCAGTATGCTCTATAATAAGATAAGTTCCACTTTTAATTGAAACAATTTTACCAAATGACCCTTTAATTTGTTTTTCGACTCCAAAATGATCAAATATTGGAGTTTTATTTTTATAATACTTAACTATATCTGCATTATCAGGAGATATTGATTTAACATATTCTTTTACCTCCTCGTATAATACCGGTTCGTCAATATGAATATTATTAAAAGAGCCGTCAAATATATCTCTAAGCATGGCAGCTGTTCGACTGAGCTCTCCCATAATCATTTTAGGAGGAGAGACACCATTTAAGGTGTTAATTATTCTTTCCCATTTGCTCACCAAATCTTTCATGTCAGAATCGAGTTCTGCAACTTTTTTGCCTTCTGCAACAGTACGAATAATTACACCAAAATTATTTGGTTTTATGCTTTTTACTAATCTTCTAAGCCTGGCTTTCTCATTTGCGTCTTTAATTTTTTGCGAGACAGATATTCGATTAGAAAAGGGCATCAATACAATATATCTTCCGGGCAATGATATATCAGTTGTAATCCTAGGACCTTTAGTTGAAATTGGCTCTTTAGCGATTTGAACTAATACAGATTGACTTGATGATAAAACATTTGAAATTTTTCCGGCTTTTTCAATTTCATCTTCAAGATTAAATTCATCTATTGGCAAGTTTTTTGTTTTGCCACTCAAAGCCAATTTAGTGTATTTATTAAAGGATTTTACCCGACTTCCCAGATCAAAATAATGCAAAAAAGCATCTTTCTCATATCCAACATCAACAAAAGAAGCATTTAATCCGGATACAATCTTTCTTACTTTTCCTAAGTAAATATCCCCTACAGAATAATCGTTATTCTTCTTCTCTCTATGAAGTTCAACAAGTTGCTTGTCTTCTAAAAAAGCTATAACAACCTCTGATGAATTTGATTTTATTATCAATTCTTTATTCACAATATATCATCATTTTATTGCTAAGCGGACTTATTTATAGTCACTCGTACTAAAATTAGGAAGGATATAATGTTTTTTTATAAAAATTAAACACAAATCATTTGTATACTTTGCGTTTAAAAAAATCAAACTAATAGATAGTTATTTAAATTTAAAATAAACATAATAATTTTTAATAGGCTATTTAATCATACAACTAATAACTTATTTCTTTTTATAAATTGTTTATTAAAAATTCATATTACTATCTTTAATTTAAAATACTACTTCTTTTTATGTCTGTTTTTTCTAAGACGTTTTTTTCTTTTATGAGTAGCCATTTTATGTCTCTTTTTCTTTTTTCCGCTTGGCATGATTTTTAATTTATTTAATAGTTAATTTTTTCTTTTTTTTATACTAAAAATGATTATTGAATCTTAACAGAATCCTTAACTTCGCTAACAAAATCCTTTGATGGTTTAAAAGCAGGAATACAGTGAGGAGGAATAATAATAGTCGTATTTTTTGATATGTTTCTTCCTGTTTTTTCTGCTCTTTGTTTAATTATAAAGCTTCCAAATCCTCTCAAGTAAACGTTTTCTCCTTTAACTAATGAACTTTTTACAGTATTCATAAATTCTTCAACAGTTTTCTGAACATCCTTTTTTTCGATTCCAGTTTTTCTTGCTATATCAGTAACAATTTGTGCTTTTGTCATAATAAATATTTTTTGAGTTATTATAATTTATATATCATATACTAGGTTACTTTTAAAAAAATAAAATGCAAATATAACTCTTTTTATTTTTTAATAAAAAAAAATATTGAATTTCACTATTTTTTTTTGTTTATAGGTTTGATTTTTAGCTTATTAGTTATAATTATAAAACATCTAAACATTAATTTATTTTATTAATTTTTGCAGTTTATTATAATTAATTTATCTTTACACAAAATTTTAAAATAATCAAATTTTAAAAAAACCCATTTTATTAACCTTTAAAAAATAATTTTTATGTCTGGAGTAAACAAAGCAATTTTAGTAGGAAATTTAGGGACAGACCCTGAAGTAAGATCACTTGAAAGTGATGTAAAAGTAGCAAATTTTAATATTGCTACAACAGAAACTTATAAAGATAGAAATGGCCAGAAGCAAGACAGAACTGAATGGCACAGAATTGTGTTATGGAGAGGTTTAGCTGATATAGCTGAAAAGTTTCTTAAAAAAGGAGACAAGATCTTTATTGAAGGTCGTATCAGAACAAGACAGTGGGATGATAAAGACGGAATTAAAAGATATACGACAGAGATATATGGAGACAACATGGTTATGCTAGGAGGAAAGCAATCTCAAGCCGGTCCTTCTTCAGAAGGGCAAGGCAGTAGTGTTAATGAGGAGCCTCCTCAAGAGACAAAAGCTGATGACGAACTTCCTTTTTAAATTTTAAAAAAAGCAGGAACTATATTATTTTATTATATGTAAGTTCCTGCTTTTTTATTTATACCTATCATCATACATATACTTTATTAATCAAAATAAAGCATATAAAAATGCAAACAACTAAAAAACGACATATATTAAATCATTTAGTTTAACCTTTAACTTATTTGCAAGATGGCTAAAAAAATACTAGTTTTCTCATTTTTAATTGTTATTTCACTAAGTGTTTTTTGCAATGAAGAGGAAAGAACAAAAATGAGACCTCAAGATAGGTTGATTTTAGATTTATTCGTTGATTTATGGCAAGATAAACCCGAAAATATTGATACTGAAATATATAACAGAGGAGTTAGTATTACATTATTTTATGATTATCCTTTAGGTTATAGCAATTTTAGTTTAGCACCCGGAGTAAATTTTACAAGTCATAATATGTATAGTAATAACTGGTATAAATATTCATTTAGTAATGACAAATTTGATTTTGTGGAAATTTATGAAACCTTGTCCTATGAAAAAAACAGGATAAGAGTAAATTATATTGAACTTCCTTTTGAAATGCGCTTTCGATCTAGAACAGACCGAGATAACCCACATTCTTTTCGTTTTGCTTTAGGCGCAAAATTTGGATATTTAGTTCATGCCAATACAAGATATATAGGAGAGTACTATATTGACGAAACCCCTGAAAATAATAAACATAAAAGAGAAGTAGCGTTTAAAGAATACAATCTTGACAATATTAATAACCGACGATTTAGTGCTATTAGTCGTATAGGTTATGGAAATGTTAACTTTATTGTTAATTATCAACTTGGCAATACTTTCAAAAACAACAAAGCTGAAGATATGCACCCTTTAAGTATTGGTATTTCATGGATAATCAACTAACAAGAATGTTAATCAACTTTTTTTAGAAATTTTATAGACCCTGTTTCTGTACAAAAATTAACTTCAAATAAATAAGGTGGCAAACTCAAAACTGTTCCTAGTTGGTTAATTAAAATATTTTTTTCAATTTTATTTCTATCATCAACCCCTATAGAAACATTATAATATTCAGGAACTCTATAAAAGAGTCCATTATTATTTTGTTTATGAGTAGAAAGCGTTTTAAGTTTTATTGGTAATTGCGCCTCTTCAACCCTTTTTAAATTAACTTCATATAACAACCCCTCATTTTCATCTATGGACAAAAGTCCTTTATTTCTATGAAATCTGAAAACAGGCTGTGATTTATTAACATGATTCCACTTTGGGTCATAAGCAAACCGATATGTATTCTCGACAACTACTTCTTTTCCTACAAATAATTTCAAGTAAGATTGTTTAATGCTATCTAATTTAGAGTACATATATCTCATGGTTTCTTCCGAATATGGAATTTCATGAAATCCGCTTATAATGTCCATTTTTTGATTTCTTAAATCAATAATAACATCAGCTAATTCTTCAGCTCTTTCTTCATTATCTTTTACAGTCCTTCTTAACTCAAACCTTCTTCTTTCTTGTAAAATTGTATCAACCAAAATATAATCCACAATAGTATCTCTTACAATTTTATGATTACTCCCCAAGAAATGATTAAAACCAAGATTTTTTAATTCATAACTATAAATTAATTGTTTATCATTAGTTTTTTTTATTATTTCATCTTCATCTAATATGTTAATGCTTTTAAGGATACCCGGCTCTGAAAAATTCAACACAAAATCATTTTCACCAATAGCACGCCTATTGTACTCAACAAAATAATAATGATCAGGATCTGGTAAAGCAACTCTATTTATTTGAATATCAGAAATTTCATAATCAACATAGGAGTTATTAATAACATTATCTATCCCTAAAAAATAATTAGCATAATCAACGAAAGGACCTGGGATTCCTTTTGTTTTTTTTACAACAACATCAATGTTTAAAACAGTTTTTGGCAAAGAATAATAAAATCCGTTACCTGACTCTGATTGTTCTAATTCATTAATATGTTTAACAGAAATATGCCTTTTTGATGAACATGATGCTAATAATAAAACTATAATAACAATAAACGATAATGGTAATTTCAACTTCATCTTTATACTTTTTTTTGTGAATTGCAAAGTTAATTATTTATGAATATTAACATCCTTGCTTAATAATATTTTTTAACCTTTAATAAAAATATACGAAAGTAATTTATAATACAACACTGCTGCTAAAAAATCAGGTGCCTTATTATGCTCAACGGGAGCTAATTCGACAATATCAAATCCTATAATATTTTTATATTTTGCAACTTTTGACAGTAGGTTTAATACAGGATACCACATTAATCCTCCCGGCACCGGTGTACCTGTAGATGGCATAATTGAAGGGTCAAAACAATCCAGATCAATTGATAAATAGACATTATCGGTAAGTCTTTCAAGTATTTCATTACTTCTGCATGTTTCCTCATTAATAATGTCTTGAGCTAGAAACAAATTTTCTTTTTTTAAAAATTCCTTTTCACAGGCGTCCATGCTTCTTATTCCAACTTGAACCAGGTTAGTATTTTTAGATGCCCAGTGCATTGCACAAGCATGATTAAACTGTGACCCTTGGTAATCGGGTCTTAAATCAGCATGCGCATCAAGTTGAAGTACAGAAAGGTCTTTGTAGAATTCTGTTGCAGCCATAATAGCACCTATGCTGACAGAATGTTCTCCCCCAATCATAGTAAATAGTTTATTGTCTTTAAAATATTTATTTGCTGCGGACTTTATCAACATAGCGTTTTCTTGTGGACAGGTTTTGGAATATACCGGATTTGCTGAAAAAACACCATTTTTATATACTTGCGAATCTGTTTCAATATCATAAAGCTCCATATTTTCAGAAGCATTAAAAAATGCATCCGGCCCTTTATCCGACCCTTTACCCCATGTTGAAGTAAGGTCAAAAGGTGCCGGCAACAAAACTACCCGAGAGTTTTCATATAATGAATATTTTTGGGGTATACCCGCATAAATTCTTCCCATTATTTTTTTAAAATTTTTATAAAAACATAGTAATTAGTAAGAATAACCTAATATTTTTAACATTGATTTATAGCTTTGTTCTTTAGAAAAAAGTTTAGTAGTGACTTTTCCTTCTTCATCTTTATTTATAATAACATGTTTAGGTGCCGGAGTAAGGCAGTGTTGCAGTCCTCCAAAACCACCAACAGACTCTTGATAAGCTCCTGTATTAAAAAAGCCAATATATAAGGGGTCTTCGGGGTCATATTCAGGTAAATAAATAGCATTTATATGCTGCTCCGAATTATAATAATCATCACTATCACAAGTCACTCCTCCCAAAAAAACTCTTTCATACTTACTATCCCACCTATTAATCGGCAACATAATAAATCGTTTGTTTATTGTCCACGTATCAGGCAATGTAGTTATAAAAGAAGAGTCAATCATATTCCATTTTTCCCTGTCATTTTGTTGTTTTTGATATGCAATAGAATAAATTGCACCACCACTCTCCCCTACCGTATAAGTCCCAAACTCAGTATAAATATTTGGTTCTTCTACATTATTTTCTTTACATGCTGACTTTATTTGATTTATAATTTCTTCAACCATGTACTCATAATCATACTCGAAAGATAAACTGTTTTTTACCGGAAATCCACCTCCGATATTAAGTGAGTCTAACTCAGGACACGCCTTTTTAAGATCACAGTATACATTTATACACTTATTTAACTCATTCCAATAGTATGCATTATCCCTTATGCCGGTATTTATAAAAAAATGAAGCATTTTTAAATTTACCCTTGAATTATTTTTAATCGAATTTTCATAGTATTCAATAATGTTTTTATATCCAATACCTAAGCGTGAAGTATAAAATTCAAACTTTGGTTCCTCTTCAGAGGCAATTCTTATCCCAACATTTAATTTAGAGGAGGTTTTAGCAAGCAAATGATCTAACTCACTATAATTATCAAGTACAGGAATTACATTGTAAAATCCATCATCAATTAATGAAGCTATATTCTCTATATAAGCAGGTAACTTAAACCCATTACATACTACGTGCAAACTCTTATCTACATAACCTGCATCTCTTAACGAGCGTATTATATCAATATCAAAACTAGAACTTGTTTCTATATGAACGTTATTCTTTAATATCTCTTCCATAACGAAAGAAAAATGCGAACTTTTGGTACAATAACACTGATAATATTTACCTTTATAATCAGCTTTTGCAATAGCTACATTAAACCACTTTCTCGTTTTTTCGATATTTTCCGATATTTTTGGCAAATACGTGAATTTTAATGGCGTTCCGTACTGTTTAACTAAATCCATCAAATAAATACCATGATAATTAAGATCTCCATCTTGCACATCGAACTCTTCTATTGGAAAATCAAAAGTTTGCTCAATTAAATCAATATATTTTAATCTCATGAATAAAACATAAGTATATTACAAATTAATTAATTACACTATTCAACTAAATTACATTTAGATTGCAAAAGTATAAATAATTACGTTAAATTATTCAAATATATTATACTTTAATTATTTTTTTAACATTGAAAGGTTTAAAAAAACTAATCAAATAAAAATTTCAACCGAGGGGTATATTTTATCACTCTTCAATTATAAAAATATCTTCATCTTCTTTCTTCATAAAATATTTTTCGCGGGCGAGTTTTTCGAGTGCATCAGGGTTGCTTTTAATTTTATCTAAGGCTAAGCTATCTTTATAAATCTCGTCTTTATAAAATGTTTTATCTTTTTTCAGTTCATGTATATCTCTAGCGGTTCGCCATTGACGTATAAGGTTATGGCGTTCAAAAAACAACAACCATACAAAAACTACAGCAAAAGCTATAAAATATTTATTTTTAATTATTGCTATTATTTTTGACTTCATTATAACAGGCTGGTTACTAAAAATTTATATTTAAACATACATTAAAAGAACAAAGTTACAAAAAAAGATTAATTAAATAACCCTTTTACTTTAGGTTTGCCTGCAATAAAATCTTTCAAATAAAAAGGTTCAAAATAAGCTGTATTTTCAAATTCTTTATTAACAAATTTTGTATACGCAATATCAACCATTCCTGACGCTGAGGGGTATATATCGTCAAAAAAGTGTGTATTTGTTGAGTTAATTACTTCTTTACATTTCATTGCTCCATTACCAAAAAAAAGAACCGGTTTTTCTTTTAAAAATTTTTTATACGAATCACTATCAATAATATCAGCAGAAACATCCTTAACTATATTTAGTTCATCATCAAAAATTGCGTTAAACACCTCCATTCTTCTGGCATCTATCATTGGACTCAAGTAAAATTCTTCATTTTTAAAAGCTTTTATATTTTCAGAGCATAACATAACATTAGCCAGAGATTTTAAAGTATTTATGTTAATAAGCGGTATATCAAGTGCAAAACAAATTCCTTTTGCTGTTGACACTCCTATCCTTAATCCGGTATATGACCCCGGTCCACCACTTACTGCCACACAATCAAGCATATTAAACTTTACTGATGAGCCTTTCATTACTTTGTCAATAAAGTTGGTTAATTTGGAAGAGTGAGAATAATTTAAACTGTTATCTTCAATTAAAGATAATATTTCTTTGCCTTTTGATAGGGCTACCGAACATACTTTAGTTGAAGTTTCTATAGATAAAATATAGCACATTTATAAATTATTAAATATTATCCGAAAAGATTTTTAAATACTTCTTCGATTTTACTACAATCAATAACTTTGATTTTTCCAGAAAAACTCTGCAAATTTTTCATATTATATTTTGAAACAAAAATTTCTTTAAATCCTAATTTTTCAGCTTCAGATATTCTTTGTTCAATTCTTGTAACCGGTCTTAGCTCTCCCGAAAGACCAATTTCTGCGGCAAAACATACATTAGGCTTTAAGGGAATATCTGCATTTGATGAAATTATGCTACACATAACACCCAGGTCGGTTGCCGGGTCGTTAACTTTTATTCCCCCTGCAATATTTAGAAATACATCTTTTGAAGCTATTTTAAATCCACAACGTTTTTCCAGCACTGCCAGTAGCATATTTAACCTTCTAATATCAAAACCTGTTGATGAGCGTTGGGGAGTACCATAAACTGCCGAACTAACTAAAGCCTGAGTTTCAATCATAAGAGGTCTTATCCCTTCAATAGTAGCAGACACAGCTACTCCACTCAAAGATCTATCGTAATATGACATTAACAATTCTGAAGGGTTAGTAACTTCAGAAAGCCCCTTTGATTGCATTTGAAAAATCCCTAACTCTGATGTTGAGCCATAACGATTTTTAGTTGACCTTAATATCCGGTAAACATAATTGCTATCGCCTTCAAAAACAAGAACTGTATCAACCATGTGTTCTAGAACTTTAGGTCCGGCAAGCGCTCCTTCTTTAGTAATATGACCAATCAAAAAAACCGGCACTCCGGTTTCTTTAGCATATCTGATAAATTCTGACGCTGATTCTCTGATTTGAGACACGCTGCCGGCAGAAGAGTCAACAGAAGAAGACACCATTGCTTGTATTGAATCAACAATTAAGATATCAGGATTAGCATCTTTAAGATAATGAAAGATATTTGATGTATTTGTTTCAGCAAAAATAACACACTCAGGATTACTTTTTTCAAGTCTATCTGCTCTTAGTTTAATTTGTATCTCACTTTCTTCGCCTGAAACATAAAAAATATTTAATTTATTCTTGCTTAATGCAATTTGCAACATAAGTGTTGATTTTCCAATTCCCGGTTCCCCTCCTATCAATGTTACTGACCCCGGGACTATTCCTCCTCCTATCACTCGATCTAACTCAGATATCCCTGAAAATCGTCGAGGAATTTCATTAACATCTATATCTTTTAATTTTTTAGGTATAACTTTAGAAGCAGAGGCAAACTGTTTATGTCCTTTTTCGCTACTTTTGGACTTTTCAATAATTTCTTCAACATAAGTATTCCACTCGCCGCAAGAAGTACATTTCCCTATCCATTTAGGTGATTGAGCACCACAATTTTGGCAAAAATAAGCAGTTTTTATCTTACTCATTGTCAATTTATAATAAGATTATGAAAAATTACAGGAAAGAATAAAAGTTCTACCTTATTAACCGTTCTTTTGATGGAAAACAAAAATGTTTATTTTTTTTTACAAATAATTTAATATCCTCTATATCACAATTAAATTAGCGTGTAAACTCGTACATTGTACTGCTGGGATGATGTTCAACAACATCCATAAAAAGAAGTTCATCATTGATTTCCAAAACACGAAAATTGATTTCAGGATAGTCATACTCAGTACTACCCTCCAAACCCGGGATGCCTAAAACTACCAAAGTTGTACCATCAAATACCGGCTTTAAGATATATTCTCCTTCTCTAACACTACCGGTTTCTGTATTTTCAATAACAAGCACTCCGTTACTTCTAAAATCCCATACTTCATTTGTTTGTGGGTCAGTAGTTCTTGGGTCAACTCTTGTCCAAGGACCATCTATTAATATTGGCTCTTCTTTTTTACAACCCAAAAAAACAGCTACAAATAATAAGCTAAGTAACAATAACTTTATCCTCATCTGAATATATATTTAATTAAACTTTATATTCTATTAAATAAAATAAAATTTGGTAAGCAAAAATAATAATAAAATTTTATAATACATAAAATTATTCAATGATTTCCTCAAAATAATTCCATAAATTATCATTTTTAGGAACAGGAGCAACGATATTAACCGGATTTTTTCCTTCAACCGGATGGTCAAATGATATCTCTCTTGCATGCAAATGAATGCTTCCATCTTTATTTGAACGTTCAAACCCATATTTAAGGTCACCTTTTACCGGACATCCGATATTTGCTAGTTGAGCTCTGATTTGATGATGACGACCTGTTATTAACTCTACTTCCAGCAAATAATAACCATTACTTTTAGCTACAAGTTTATAATACAATTCAGCTCTCTTGCTGTTTTCAGAACCTTTTTTTGTTATATAAGACTTGTTTTGCTTTTCATTTTTTCTTAAATAATTTATTAACCTTGCTTCCGGCTCAGCTGGATTATTTTTAACAACCGCTAAATACTTTTTTTTAATCTCTCTGTTTTTTAACATTTTATTAAGCCTACTCAATGCTTTAGAGGTTTTAGCAAAAACAACCGCTCCGCTTGTTGGTCTATCTATACGGTGAATAACACCTAGATAAACATTGCCTTTTTTATTTAATTTTTTTGAAATATAAGTTTTAACATTGTCAGATAAAGAAGCATCACCGGTTTTATCACCTTGAACAATTTCCGATGGCTGTTTATTAATAATGATTAAATGATTATCTTCAAATAATATATTGTTCATCTGAATTAATTTATGTTAATAATCTGTTTTACAATATTTTAGTCCTACCCTAAGGATTTTGAAAACCCTTAGGGTTTAGAGTCTATGATTTTTAATTCATGTACTTTTTATAACCTTTATTTAATGAAGGTTTCATTTGAACCCCGTCGGATAATATATCCAACCGGGTGAATAAATTTAGGTTAATTTGTTTGCATATTTAAAATACACAAAACAATTAACAAATTTATTTTATTTTTATTAATTGAAAACAATAACTTTGCAAAAAATATTGATATTTATGGATAAAAGATTGGAACTATTTAAGGAGTTACTAGATATAATGGACGAACTAAGGGCAAATTGCCCATGGGATAAAAAACAAACCTATGAGAGTTTGCGACATTTAACTATTGAAGAAACTTATGAGTTGGCAGATGCGATAATTGAAAAAAATCCTGATAATATAAAAAAAGAACTTGGGGATATACTTTTGCATGTTGTTTTTTATTCAAAAATCGGAGAAGAGAATAAAGAGTTTGACATTTCGGAAGTATTAAAAGATATAAATGAAAAGTTAATAAAAAGGCATCCTCATATATATGGAGACGTGAAAGTCAGCGGTGAAGAAGAAGTAAAAAATAACTGGGAAAAGATAAAGCTAAAAGGAGGTTCAAAAAAAGTATTATCGGGAGTTCCACGTTCTTTACCGGCAATGGTAAAAGCCTATAGAATTCAGGAGAAAGCTAGGGGAGTTGGATTTGACTGGGAAAAACCTGAGCAAGTGTGGGATAAGGTTCAGGAAGAACTTAATGAATTGCGAGATGTTGCTGAAAAGAAAGACTCAAACAAAGAAAAGTTAGAAGAAGAGTTTGGGGATTTACTATTTGCTTTAATAAATTATGCTCGATTTATAGATGTTAATCCTGATAATGCTTTGGAAAGGACAAACAAAAAGTTTATAAAAAGATTTGAATATCTTGAAAAAGAAGTTAATTCTTCAGGTAAAGATATGAAAAAAATGTCGTTAAAAGAGATGGATGTTTTTTGGAATGAAGCAAAAAAATATGAATGAATTGCAAGATGTAAGAACATTTTTTGATATACTCTAACAAAAAAACGCATGACTAAATAAAAAATGGTCATGCGTTTTTTTTTAATAGAACAAAGAGTTTATTGTCCAAGATAAGCTTTCAACAACTTACTTCTGGAAGTATGTTTTAATCTTCTTATAGCTTTTTCTTTGATTTGCCTCACTCTTTCACGCGTAAGGTCGAATTTTGCCCCAATCTCATCAAGAGTAAGCCCGTGATTCATACCTATTCCGAAGTACAAATTTATAACGTCTCTTTCTTTTTCCGTTAAAGTTGACAATGACCTCTGAATCTCTTTAGCGAGTGATTCGTGAATAAGACTGGAATCAGCATTTGGAGAATCCGAGTTAACATAAACATCCAGCAAACTAGCATCCTCACCTTGAACTAATGGAGCGTCAACAGATACATGATGAGTTGAAATTCTAAAAGATTCTGATATTTTATCCTCATTAAGTTCTAATGATGATGCAAGCTCTTCATTAGAAGGAGGTCTTTCATATTTTTGCTCAAGTTTAGAGGCCTCTTTTTTAATTTTGTTTAGAGAACCAACTTGATTTAATGGTAATCTAACTATTCTTGATTGTTCTGCAAGTGCCTGCAAAATTGATTGTCTTATCCACCAAACAGCATAAGAAATAAACTTAAAACCTCTCGTTTCATCAAATCTTTTAGCTGCTTTTATCAAACCCAAGTTCCCTTCATTTATTAAATCCGGTAGGCTAAGACCTTGATTTTGATATTGCTTAGCAACAGAAACGACAAATCGCAAATTAGCTTTTGTTAATCTTTCTAAAGCAACTTGGTCTCCTTGCTTAATTCTTTGAGCAAGTTGCACTTCTTCTTCAGCCGTTATTAGCGGAACTTTTCCAATTTCTTGCAAATATTTATCTAATGAAGCTGTATCACGATTTGTTATAGATTTAGATATCTTAAGCTGTCTCATATTATTTTTATTATTTTTATTATTTTTATTTTTTTGATTATTAGGGAGTTATGGATTTTTTTTAAATATGCAAAAAGTATGCAAAGATACGAAAATTTTGATAATATAGTTTCAGAAATTTGCTACTTTTTAAAAAACGCTCCATTATAAAGTAACAAAAAAATAATAGATTTATTATTTTGCAAGAAAAATTTATCAAAATTTAAACGCCAACTCCATAGAAAGCTCTAACACCATTAGGATATACACCTTCAATCAACACCCCTTCTCCTTTTTTATTATTAATTATTTTTGATATATCTTGTGGTGAATTAATTCTGTTTCTATCAACATGAGTAATAATAAAGCCATCTCTAACTCCTGCTCTACGCAGTTTTCCTGATCTAACTGATGCTACTTTTACTCCATTATTTATTCCCAATCTTTTTATATCATCTTCAGATATTGCTTCAAATGTAGCACCCAAAACTTCTTCGATACTTCTTTCACCTGGTTCTATGAATGCAATTTCACCATGAATATTTTGGAGAACCGCTTTTGTTTCTTTATAGTTTCCATTTCTATAATACTTAATTGCAATTTCATCTCCCGGTCTCTTTTTACCAACTCTTTCAAGGAGAGCTGATGGACTTCTTATTTCTCTATCATCTATAGCTGTAATAAGGTCTCCTTTTTTTAACCCGGCTTTATCGGCTGCTCCTCCACTTTGAATGTTTTCAATATATGCTCCTTTAAATCTCTCTAGCCCTAGTTCTTCGGCTCTTTTAGAGTTAAGCTCACTAATTTCGATACCTAAAAATCCTCTTTGAATTTCCCCAAACTCAAGTATATCCTCCTTTACTTTTTTTGCAATATTTGATGGTATAGCAAAAGAATAGCCTTCAAAAGAGCCGGTACTTGATGCTATAGCCGCATTAATACCTATTAACTTTCCTCTTGAATTAACTAAAGCTCCACCACTATTACCTCTGTTAACTGCTGCATCTGTCTGAATAAACGATTCTATCGCCGTCCCACCTCCTAAAATATTTACATTTCTTCCTTTTGCACTGACAATTCCTGCAGTAACGGTTGAGGTCAAATTAAACGGATTACCAACAGCTAAAACCCACTCTCCTACTTTTACTTCTTCAGAATCAGCAAAAACAGCATAAGGCAAATTCTCTGCTTCAATTTTTATAACTGCAAGGTCCGTTGTAGGATCTTTACCTACTATTACTGCATCAAAAATTCTATTATCATTTAAAGTTACTTTAATCTTATCGGCATCTTGCACAACATGATTATTTGTAATTATATATCCATCTTCTTCAATAATCACTCCACTTCCGCTCCCCATAACTCGCCTTTCTTGTTGTGGTGCTCTGGGGCCAAAAAAGAAATTATGAAACGGATGCCCTCCAAAAAATTCATCATGCAAAGAAGTTCTCCGAGTATATTCGGTCTTAATATGCACGACAGTGTTTACAGTATTTTGAGCAACGACAGTAAAGTCAGGGGTTTCAACAGGCACACCTGAGCCATAATAATTTGTTAAACTTGTTGGTGTACTCATTATCGAATCATAACTCTTATAATATTCAGGTTTAATATTGCTATTAAAGAATATATTATTTATTCCCACTGCAATTATTCCACCCAAAAAAGCAACTAAAAACAAAATACCTGTCCTTTTAATAGTTTCCGAATTCCTAATTCTTTCAATTACTGTTTTCATTTTATTTAATGTTTAAGTTAATAAATTGCTTTAAAGCTATTCTTATAATTCTCAAACCAAATATTTTATTTTTTTTATAACAAAAAATATGCCTTTTTATTAAATTGAAACAAAAAAAGCATATATATCTGATAATGTTGCAATCTGCTAAACTAACGACTTCAATATTACGTTATTATAATTCAATAATTCTAAAACAAGTTATTTTAATTTAATCAATTTTTAATGGTTTCACTTAAAAAATTTAATAATATTATTTGTAATTTTATAAAATAATATGGAAAAAAATAAGCCCCATAACAACAAAGAGTATAAGTTAATTCATATCGTAATTGGATTAACTATTGGGTTTTTTATGGGTGCCTTAATAGTTTACAATTTATTTAACCGTCAAAATGTCAGAGATTTATATACTAACAGTATTATTTCGTTAACTCATTCAGGCCAAAAAAATGAAAATGATATAACAACAGGCCAAAATGCAAAAACAATTAATTATGATATTATTAATAAAAAATCAAATAATACTATACTAAATAAAGAGAAAAAAAGCAGAATTAATAACTTATCTAAAGAAGGACCGGAGGGCGAATATAAAAGTTATTATCCCCCAGTTGAATATTCACAGGTTAATAACAAGAAAGAGGAGAGAAATATATCATTAAATAATGAAAAGAGTAATAACTTTTTAAAAAATAATAAAAAAGATACTGAAATTGTAAAAAATGAGCATATCTTCACTAAAATATTCACAAATCCCAGACCAAAAAAAACTGATAATTCAACAACATATCAAATAATTGATTCAATAATTAGCAAACCTACTTACTCCGACCAGCAAAAAAATCTTTTACTTGTTGAATTTTGGAACTCACCTTTAAAAACAAAAGGCTACAAAAAAGGAAAAAATAATTTAATTTTGTACGGGATTGAATTATATGATTTTGTTTCATTAAAACATTATGATGAGGTTTTATATCTAAAATATTTAAATCAATTTTATCCTTTAGGTCTAACAACAGAATTCAAATCTCTTAAACCTATAAGCGATATGAAGTTAATTGAAAAATTACAACAACTATAAGATGGATTTTATAAAATATCAAGGAACGGGGAATGACTTTATTATTATTGATAACAGAGATAATAAATTTCTAACCGGCAATAAAACAAGTTTAGTAAAGGATTTATGTAACAGGAAAACCGGCATAGGGGCAGATGGTCTTATAGAACTAAGATCAAGCGATAAATATGATTTTAAGATGGTTTATTATAATTCTGATGGAAAAGAGGGGACAATGTGTGGCAACGGAGGAAGGTGTATATCTGCTTTTGCCTGGCATATAAAAGTTGCCGATAAAAATATGATTTTCGATGCTGTTGATGGATTGCATTATGCAAATATTTTAGATCATAATAATAACAGTGTTTTGGTTGACCTTAAAATGTCTGATGTGTCGCAATTCAGCATAAAAAAAGACCATATAATTATTGACACCGGCTCCCCCCATTATATCAAATTTGTTGATAATTTGGATAAAATTGATGTTTATAAAGAAGGCTATAAAATCCGATATAGTAAAGATTTTTCAGATACAGGTATTAATGTAAATTTTGTAAAAGAATTGGATGATGGCTTATATGTTAGAACTTATGAGCGTGGAGTGGAAGACGAAACCCTATCTTGTGGAACAGGAGTTACAGCATCGGCAATTGCTGCTAATTTAAAAAATATCAAATATAAAAATAGTGATTACCCTGTTATAACAAAAGGAGGAAACTTAAAAGTCAGATTCAAAAAAAATGACAAATCATTTGAAGATGTTTGGCTAAAAGGAGAAGCAACTATGGTTTTTAAAGGGGAAATCCTTGATATTTAACAAAAAACCGCACTTTTATAAATAATCAAACATATTTAATAAAATAGTAATTTTTTTATGCATATTTTATCAGGATCAAAAATTGAACTGCGTCAGATGGAGCCCAATGATGTTGATTTACTTTATAATTGGGAAAACGACTCTTCTATTTGGCAATTAAGCAATACTACGACACCTTTTTCTAAGTTTTATTTAGAGCAATTTATTTTAAACTCAACCAATGACATCTATACTGACAAGCAATTAAGGCTCATAGCTGTATTAAAAGATAATAAAGAATTAGCTGTTGGTTGCATAGACTTTTTTGATTTTGACCCTAAGAATTTAAGAGCAGGTATTGGAATACTGATAGATAAAAATCATCGAAAAAGGGGATACGGCAGTGAAGTACTTGATATAATAATAAAATATTCAAAAAACACGTTAAATCTCCATCAAATTTTCTGCAATATTGGAGCTGACAATACAGAAAGCTTGAAACTATTTAAAAATAAAGGTTTTGAAATTGCAGGTTTAAAAAAAGAATGGGTAAAAAAACCAAATAAGTGGGAGGATGAATATCTTCTACAATTGTTTTTGTAATACTAAAAATTATTTTTACAACTCCTATGAAAAAAAAGAAAAAATCTTTAATAAAAAAACTTATCTCGTTTATTATCATTTTGGGAATTATTACAGTTACAGCTTTTTCATATTTAGCATATAAGGTTATACATAAACCAAATGTAAAACTTGAAAAAAACGAAACAACTTTTTTTTATATTCCCACAGGTTCAACATATAAAGATGTTTTGCATTTAATTAAGGATAATGATTTGATAAAAAATCACAAAACTTTTGAATGGCTTGCTGATAAGAAGAATTTAAAAAATAATATAAACCCGGGACGTTACAAGATTATCGAGGGGATGGGAAACAATGAATTAATAAATATGTTGCGTTCAGGGCAGCAAAAGCCTGTCAGGCTTTCATTTTCAAACATAAACAGTTTAGAACAGCTTGCAGGCATAGCATCTGAAAGAATAGAGGCTGATTCATTATCAATTATAACAACAATACATGATGAAAAATTTATTCCTTCATTAGGTTTTGAGAATGATAATATAAAATTAATGTTTTTACCAAACACTTATGAGTTCTACTGGAACACTTCAGCTGAAGCATTTATAAGGAGAATGCATAGGGAGTATAATTCATTTTGGAATGAAAAAAGACGAGAAAAAGCTAAGCAAATTAATATGACCCCTGCTGAAGTTGGCATACTTGCATCAATAATTCAGCTTGAAACAAACCGAGAAGAAGAGTTTCCAAGAATAGCGGGAGTATATATTAACAGATTAAATAGAGGAATGCTATTACAAGCAGATCCCACAGTTATATTTGCTTTAGGAGATCCTTCTGTAAGAAGAGTATTAAACAGGCATTTAGCTATAGATTCCCCATACAATACATATAAATTCAGGGGTCTTCCTCCAGGGCCTATTTCTTTTCCCGAACCTAAAACAATAGATAGTGTTTTAAATTATGAAAAACACAACTACTTATTTTTTTCTGCTAAAGCTGATTTTTCAGGTTATCATAATTTCTCTAAAACATATTCCGAACATCTAGCAAATGCAAGGGAATATCATCAAGCACTAAACAAAAAAAGAATTTTGAATTGATATTTTACAATTCAAAAAATAAAGGAGCGCCCGGACCTATCGGAGCACCAACCAGTGTCCATACAATAAGCATTGCAAGCCATGTTATCAGGAAAACAATGGAATAAGGCAACATAGTTGCTATTATTGTTCCTATTCCTGCTTTTTTATCATATTTTTCAATAAAAGCAACAATCATAGCAAAATAAGACATCATAGGAGCAATAATATTTGTAACGCTATCTCCTACCCTATATGCCAACTGCGTAAATTCAGGAGAATACCCAAGTAGCATAAACATCGGAATAAAGACAGGTGCCATTATCGCCCATTTTGCACTAGCACTTCCTATAACAAGATTTATAAATGCTGAGATTAACACCAGGCTTATAAGCAATGGTATACGCCCCATGCCAAGCGATGTAATAACATCTGCACCTTGAATTGCAAATATTAGACCTAGATTAGTCCAGTTAAAATAAGCAACAAATTGCGCTGCAAAAAATACAAGTACAATATAAGTACCTAAAGTTGACATTGACCTGCCCATTCCTTTAATAACGTCATTATCATTTTTAAGGGTTTTAGCGCCTATACCATAAACAACTCCCAGAATTCCGGCAACTAAAAATATTATAGCTACTATTCCTGACATAAACGGAGACCGTAAAAGTCCGCCGGTTTCAGGATCTCGCAAAAACCCTGACATTGGCACATTTTCCCAAAAGCCGGTATTAATAGGCACCGCACTCCAGAATAATAAAACAACTAATATTATACCTGCTACTAAAGTATATTTCAACCCCCGTTTTTCGAGACTGGATATTTCTCTTATCTCCTCAGGTTTTGCGTCCCCTTTATATTCGCCTAATCTTGGAACTATAAGTTTTTCTGTAACCCAAGTACCTATTGCAGCAACAAAAAAAGTACTAATAAACATAAAATAATAATTTGCCGCAGGATTAACTACATAAGTATGGTCTATTATTCTCGCTGCCTCTTCTGATAAGCCGGCAAGCAACGGATCTATAGTACCGAGCAAAAGATTTGCACTATAACCTCCTGAAACACCTGCAAATGCAGCTGCAATACCGGCTATAGGATGCCTCCCTACAGCCAAAAAAATCATGCCACCTAAAGGCACCAAAACAACATAACCAACCTCACTGGCTGTATTAGAAAGAATACCAGCAAAAACAATAGCGAAAGTCAAAAGTTTTTTTGGCGCAGAAATAACTAATAAACGTAAAGAAGTTGACATTAAACCACTCGCCTCCGCAATTCCAATACCTAATAGTGCCGTTAAAACTGTACCTAAAGGAGCAAAAGAGGTAAAATTAGTTACCATATTTTCCATTATCATATGAAAACCTTTATTACTAAATAAGTTAAAAGGTTTAACTATTTCTCCTGTACCGGGATGTACCGTTGATATATTTAATACAGAAGCAACTCCACTAAGCAATATTATTAAAACAGCAAACATTGCAAAAAGTGTTGCAGGATGAGGAAGTTTATTCCCTACTTTCTCTATTCCGCCTAAAATCTTAGAAACAATATTAGCACTATTCATAAATCAAATTATATATTTATAAGTATTAGATTAAAAAATGATGCCAAAAATAATTAATTTATTTTACAAAATAATATTTACAAGAAAATATTATATCGGCAAAATTTTATCTAAAAGGATTAAGCTCTTTTGTTTTTTCAAAAAATATAAAAGCATCATATCTTTTTGGAAGTATTGTAGCCACATAATTACCGGGAACTTCTCTTTCCGGGTTATATACTACGCCTATTGCTCTATGTCCTCTTAGTTCGATAAATTCTTCATGTTGACGATCTTGTTCATTAAAAACAATAAAAAAGTTTTCATACTCCACTTTATTCAAAAGATACTCATAACTATCTCTATGGGCTTCCGGAACATTAAGCACTTGCATTTGAGCACCCCATTGCCTTCCGGCATTTACTTTTCCGGTATAAGTTCCAAAACCTGTAATAAAAACATTATCATCTCCAAATTCTTCTCTACTTAATTGACCTATATTAACTTGCCCTCTATTAGCCATTTCTGTTGCACTTGCATCTCCAACATGAGTGTTATGAGCCCAAACTATACCTTTAGAGTTCTCTCCATAAAGATCAAGCAATCTTTTAACCGTTAAAAACATATGCTCAACTCTGCTATTCCATGATTCAGGCCCTCTGCTTACAGCTGATTTCCTGTAAAATTTTTCAGCATATTTTACAACATAAGCATTTTGTTTAGCAAAAAAATATTCATAATCACTAAGCCCATCTAACTGATTGCGTGATGCTTTAATTAACTCAACAGCTTTTAATGTTTCATCTACACAATCATGTTGTCTTCTTGCTGCAGCTCTTGCATATTCCCAACTATCATTATCGTAGGGCGAAAAGCAATCATAATATTCTTTCACTTGATTATAGATTTCATCATTATGCTCTTTCAAAAAATCTTTTAAAACAGCCAGTGAATTCCACTCACCATAAACATCCATACCATAAAAGCCAACCTTATCTTTAAAATCCAATCCTTCATTATAATCTCTGAGCCACTCAATAAGCCCTTCAACTTCTTTATTTCCCCACATCCATGGGGGCCATCTATCTAAGCTCTCAAGAACTTCACGGGCACTCTCCGCAGCTCCTTCCATATTTTTAACATACCTGTTAAGTTCATAAAGACTTGCCCAATCACCCTCAACTGCAATAAACGAATAATTCTTTTCACTAATAAGCCTCCTACTGATAGAATCCCTCCAAACATAATACTCATGAGTTCCATGACTTGCTTCTCCAAGCAATTTCAAACGTTTATCAGCAGCTTTTTCAATAATCTTATCAAGATCCGCCGATGAGTTCAACTCTAATGCCCTGGAAGAAATATGCGAATCCAAATCTTTATTCTCAAGTTTACAGCTTATTGCAGTAATTGCAAAAAAAACCAGCAATAATATTTTTACTTTTAAGCTTTTTACATTCATAATTTTAAAGTTTTTTTTGGTTATAGATAAATGTTTTTACAAATATAAAAACCTTTGCTTAATATTTTATTATTAAAACCTTAAAAAATAAAAATACATTAATTCAAAAATATTAAATTTGTAATCAAATAAATTATAAAAAATTAATACGAATACTTATGAATTCAATTAAATTATATCCGATTATAGCAGATAATTTCAAAATGGATGGAGGAGCATGTTTTGGTGTTGTGCCTAAAACAATGTGGAGCAAGCACGTTGAAGCTGACGAGAAAAACTTAATTCCTGTTACATCACGTTGTCTTTTAGTTGAAACAGATAACAGACTAATATTAATTGACACAGGAATGGGTGACAAGCAAAGCGAGAAATTTTTTAGCTATTATTATTGTTTTGGAGATGATAGTCTTGAAAAATCATTTAAAAAATATGGGTTTACTTTTGACCAGGTAACAGATGTTATAATCACTCATTTGCATTTTGATCATATAGGAGGTGCTGTTAAATGGGGAAAAGATGGTAAAACACCTGAACTTGTTTTTAAAAATGCAACATACTACTGTACTAAAAAACAATGGGATTGGGCTGTAAACCCCAACGCTAGAGAAAGGCCATCTTATTTAAAGGAAAACTTCATGCCGTTATTTGAAGCAGGGCATTTAGAATTTATTCACGAGCCCGGGGAGTTTACAGATGGAATTTTTCTTAAAATATTTGATGGACATACTCGAGGACAAATAGTTCCAATTATTAAATATAAAAATCACACTGTTGTTTATGCAGCTGACTTCATACCTTCTGCATTAAATGTTCCCGTTGGATATTTGGCAGGTTATGATATTGACCCGTTAACTGCAATGAAAGAAAAAGAAGAATTCCTAAAAGAAGCTTTGGATAATAACTACATTCTCTTTTTTGAACATGACATAGCTAATGAATGCGGTAATCTAAAAATGACTGATAAGGGAATAAGATTAAACGAAACTTTCAAATTAGCAGATATTTAAGTTGAAAAAATATACTTTACAACAATAATAATGAATTTTGCTTAACCCAACAAAGCATATAAAAGATTATTAAACAGAGGATTAACACACTATTAAATAATTATGTTGAAAATTATGGTAAATTAATCCTTTACTTTCTTGGTCTGCAAATCAAGTGGGATAATATAAAGACTCATAAAATTCCATATAATCCATTACATGATAAAGGTTATACAATACAAGTATTGGCTGCCAACCTTGTACAAAAATCACAAACCCCGGCGAAGACATAAGAGAAAGTTGCCGGTGGTGGGAAAGCCCCAACACAAAAGAATGTGGATTACATTATGATAAAAAAATAATTCATTTAGTCATTCCTCCACAAACGGTTATTACTTGCCCTGTAACGTATCCTGACAATTCAGAAGCCAAGAAAATAGCAGCATTAGCAACATCTTCAGGTTTTCCTGCCCGTTTCAAAGGTATTGTTTCCGCCCAATTCTTTTTAACCTCATCGGAAAGCTTGTCAGTCATCTCTGTTTCAATAAAGCCCGGAGCTATAGCATTACAACGAATATTTCTTGACCCCAATTCCTGAGCTATAGACTTAGTAAAGCCAATCATACCTGCTTTAGATGCGGCATAATTTGATTGCCCTGCATTTCCTCCCAAGCCAACTACTGAACTCATATTAATAATTGAACCACTTCTTTGCTTAAGCATTTGCCTTTGAACAGCATGAGTTAAATTAAAAGCAGATTTTAAATTTACTCTTATTACATCATCCCAATTCTCTTCTGTCATTCTCATAAATAGATTATCTCTGGTAATACCTGCATTATTGACAAGCACATCTACTTGTCCAAATTCCTTAATTACGGAGTCTATAAGCTCTTTTGAACCTTCAAAACTTGAGGCATCAGATTCAAATCCTTTGCATTTAGTTCCAAAGCTATTAGCTTCTTTTTCAAGATTTTGAGCATTTTCATCAAAACTAATATCAGAAAATGCAACATTAGCGCCATTTTTAGCAAATGTTAAAACAATTTCTCTTCCAATTCCTCTTGCTCCACCTGTTACGAGAGCTGTTTTACCTTCTAATAATTTCATTTGAATATCCTTTTGGTTAATAATCTATTTAACTATGATTTCAGATTTTTAATTAAAAAAATACAAATATAATTTATAATTAATAGATAACTAAAAGTTTTGTGTTTTAATTTTTAGTTTGCCAATTATTTCAAGAATTTTATAATTCCTGAATTTCTTTTGCGACCTTACCGTATATTATTGTTTTGCGGGTTTTGCGCGAACCTTTTTTTAAAAACTTTTCACTTTATACTTTAAAAACTTTCAACTTTACAAACTCTACAACAAAATCAAAGTTGCTGCCATAATAGCCATTCCTGTTATAAGCCCATAAAGTGAAAGATGCGGTTTACCGTATTCTCTAGCAGCCGGAAGCAAATGGTCTAATGAGATAAAAACCATTATACCCGCTACAGAAGCAAAAACAACACCAAAAACAAAATTGCTCAAAAATGGCATTAATATCAAAAAGCCAACGATGGCACCAACAGGTTCGGCAAGTCCCGACAAAAACGAATATTTAAACGCTTTCTTTTTACTTCCCGTAGCGTGATATACAGGCACAGAGATTGCTATACCCTCAGGGATATTATGTATCGCTATGGCAATTGCTATTGGTAATCCTAATTTTAAATCATTTAATGCTGCAAAAAAAGTAACCATCCCTTCGGGAAAATTGTGTATTGCTATAGCAAAAGCTGATAAAACTCCCATTCTTAACAGTTTGCTTTTTTTTAAACTTTCTTGCTTCTCCGACATCTTTTCAACTAGTTTAAACTCGTGAGGATTTTCAACTGACGGAACCATTCTATCAATTAAAGCTATAAAAAGCATACCTGCAAAAAAAGCTAAAACAGTGTATAAATGACCTGTTCTTGAACCCAAATCTGCTATAAGTATTTCTTTTGCTTCAAAAAATATTTCAACAAAAGAAATATAAATCATAACTCCGGCTGAAAGTCCGAGTGCAAAAGAGAGGAATTTCGTGTTTGTTTTTTTGGCAAAAAAAGCTATTGTACTACCAATGCCTGTTGACAATCCTGCTATGAGAGTTAAAACAAAAGCTATTAATAAATCACTCCCCGAGTATGTTATATCTCCAAATTCAATCAAATTTATTAAGTTTTTAAAAGGTTCTCAAATTCATTAGCACAAATATTGACCATAGCATCATATATTCCCTTAAAATCATATCCGCATTCTTTTGTCAGCTCATCAACAGAACCCTGTCCGACAAAATAATCCGATATTCCAAGTCTTTGAACCTTTGAAAAATAATTATTATCTTACATAAATTCCAGCACAGCTGACCCAAATCCTCCAATAACTGAGTTATCTTCAATCGTAATTATTCTTTTATGCTTTTTAAAAACCTCATGCAACAATTTTTCATCCATTGGCTTAAGGAATCTCATATCATAAAATTCTGCATCAATTTTATGATTTTTAAGAAGTTCATTACAAGCTTTAAGAGCTATATTTCCAACATGTCCGAGAGACAAAACTGCCATATCAGTTCCTTTTTTCAAAACTCTGCCTTTTCCTACTTCTATTTTCTCCATTGGGGTTTGCCAATCTTTCATAACACCGCGACCTCTGGGATATCGAATCACAAAGGGACCCATATCCTCTTGTTGTGCTGTAAACATAAGGTTGCGTAGTTCATTTTCATTCATTGGAGCTGCAATAGTAAGATTTGGGACACATCTAAGAAAAGACATATCAAAAGAACCGTGATGAGTAGGTCCATCCTCTCCAACTAAGCCGGCTCTATCCAGGCAAAATACAACATTAAGATTCTGTAAAGCAACATCATGTATAACCTGATCATAAGCACGCTGAAAAAAGGTTGAATAAATATTACAGAAAGGAATAAACCCTTGTGTTGCTAATCCTGCGGAGAAAGTAACAGCATGCTGTTCTGCAATTCCCACATCAAATGTTCTTTCAGGCATTTCTTTCATCATAATATCAAGAGAGCACCCGGTTGGCATTGCAGGAGTAACACCAACAATTTTATCATTTGTT
>PWLF01000199.1 GCA_003559475.1 Bacteroidales bacterium | reverse complement strand
CATCTTATTACCGGGGTTGTTAATACTATATCTCCGATTGAACTAAATCTGATTATTAATAATTTCTTTTTCATTAAAACAACAATCCGGTTTATAACAATTTACGATTTTGGTTTTGCAAATTAACGAAAATTTTTAAAATAAATGGCGGAAAGGGACTAATAACCATTCGAAAAATCTTTGTATAGCCGGTCTTTTTGACCAGCCTATATAATCAAAGGGGATTGATTTTGAGAGCGTATCATCTACATGAGTTATAATTTGTTTAACTAAATCTTTATTTTCTCCTGCAAGGCATAATTCATGCATGTAGCGAAAAGATCTGTAATCAAAATTGGAAGAGCCAATTACGAAACACTTTCTGTCAACTAAAAACAGCTTAGAGTGGAGATTGTGCGGCTGAAAAAAATATATCATAACTTTGTGTTCATGAAGCTCTCCTAAGTATTTTGATGAGAGTATATCCAGTGCATGAACATCTGATTTCTTTGGAATTATTATTTTTACTGCAACGCCTCTTTCTGATGCGTCCATTAGGGCTTTCCGCAAATGACTGCCGGGTAAAAAATATGGAGTTTCTATGACAATCTCTTTTTTAGCTTTTTGTATCAGGCTTAAGTATTTTTTTTGAACAGGCTGGTGTAAAAGAGAAGGCACATCTCTTAAGATTTCAAATCCCCTGTATTTTATGCTTTTAGTATAGGCTGTTTTATCATAAAAATATTTGTCATATATCTTGAAATTTTCATAAAAAACCTCTATAAATTTTTCAGCAATTTTCCCTTCTATACGAAATATTGATTCTCTCCAATTTAGCGCATAACTTGAAATATTAGCAGAACCGATGTAAGTTATGTTCTCATCTATAACTATTACCTTTCTATGATTTCTTCTGTGGCTTTTCGTAAATCCGTCCCAGTTTAATTTTATTTTTTTAAAAAAACGCAACTCAGCTCCTTCATTAATCAGTTCTTGAAAAAATGAATAAGATGATGCTGCACCCCAGGAATCTATTAGCAATTTTACAACCACACCTTCTTTGCATTTTTGCAGCAAACTGTCGCGTATCTTAATACCTATCTGGTCGTTGCGAAACCGATAGATCTCAATAAAAATGCTTTTTTTTGCGGAATTAATATCATCTATCAATGAGGTATAAAACAACAAGGCATCAGAAAACATTTGAATATTTGTATGTTGCTTGCTCATTAGTCAATGGGTTAAAAATTTTGTATAAAAATACAAAAAAAATTAAATGATTTGAAAGTTTGTTTTTATTTCCACTTTTAGTTCCACGCAAAATCTGCTATTATAAAATCCTTGCAATAATTAGCAAACTAAACCCTTTGCGAACTTTCGCATTTAATTATTTCGCGAGCACTGAGTGAACTTTTTTTTACATCAAAATAAAATTTCACCAAAATATTGTAGAAGAATTAGGATTTTATTTTTTTTGATATAAATTTGCGCTCAAAAACTACTTATCAACTAAAACTTATTATCATGAAAAAATTTTTTATTTCTGCTTTACTAATTTTTGGTATCCTAACAAGCTATAATGGTTTTGCCCAAATTAATTATGGTATAACATTAGGAGTAAACTCAAATAACGTTGCTTTTGATTTAAAAAAAGATGTTGCTGATGTTGAAATAAATCCTGCTATTGGTTTTCATGCCGGGGGGATTCTTAGCTTTGGTATTACTCCGTTTTTGGGGTTAAACACCGAGTTGTATTTTGCCGGCAAAAGGTTTGAAGAAACTATTATTTATGAAGATGTTGATGGACGAACTGCTGATTATTCTGAATATGTAAATAAGCATTGGTATAATTATTTAAAATTGCCTGTAAATGTTGTATTTAGAAAAAGAGATTTTCGTTTGTTTATGGGACCTTATGTTTCTGCAGGTATTTTTGGGGTGGTTTCCTGGGATGAAATGCATATTTACTATGGAACAGATGAATATAATTACGATGGGAAAGATTTTTCAAGTCCCGTTTTTGGCGAATATGATAAATCTGAACTTGAGGATTACGAAAGAATTTTTAATGGAATAGATTATGGCTTTACCGGTGGGGTAGGATATAGATACGGACCATTTTTGATAAATGCGAAATATTCTCACGGACTTGGAAATATAGACCCTGAAAAAATCTCTTATACTGATGATCTCGCAGATATTTATAACAGAATCATTTCTATATCATTAAGCTATTTTATGTGATTTTTTTCATAACTAAATGTAGTTTTGATTTGTTACTATCAATAAAAAAGTTATTTTTGAAGTTCTTTAAAAATCAATATTAAAAATAAATAGAGAAAGTATATTTTTTAAAAGATGACCGATACTAATAAAAAGGCAGATGTTCTTCTTGGAATGCAATGGGGCGATGAAGGAAAAGGTAAAATTGTTGATGTTTTAACACCAAAATATGATATTATTGCAAGATTTCAAGGTGGCCCAAATGCAGGGCACACGCTCGAATTTGATGGTAAAAAGATAATATTACATACTATTCCTTCCGGAATATTTCATGAAAAAACCGTTAATCTTATTGGGAATGGCGTAGTTATTGACCCTGTTACTTTTCAAGCTGAAATTCAAAGTTTGGATATTGATAAACAAGTATTGTTTGAGAATTTATTAATATCAAATAAATCTCATTTAATACTCCCTACTCATCGCTTATTGGATGCTGTGTATGAAAAAATCAAGGGAGATAAAAAAATTGGTAGCACACTCAAAGGCATTGGTCCTACATATACGGATAAATATGCGCGTGTTGGATTAAGAACGGGAAATATTAAAAGTAGTAATTTTAATAAAAAATATAAAGAGTTAAAAGAATTTCACCTTAATCAAATTTCAAACTTCGGCAACTTGAAGGATTTTAAAATCTCGGAAATGAGCCTTGAAGAATATGAAGAGAAGTGGTTCAATAGTATAAAGATGCTTTCGCAAATGCAACTTGTTGATGCAGAGGTATTTATTAATCTGGCTATAAAAAAAGGATTGAATGTTCTTGCAGAAGGAGCACAAGGCTCTTTGCTGGATATTGATTTCGGTTCATATCCCTATGTAACCAGTTCCAATACTATAGCTTCAGGAGCATGTACAGGGTTGGGATTTGCACCATCGAAAATAGGCGATGTTTATGGCATATTCAAAGCATATTGTACAAGAGTGGGTGAAGGACCATTCCCTACAGAACTTTTTGATGATAAAGGTGAAAAACTGAAAGTTGAAGGAAATGAGTTTGGCTCTACTACAGGGAGACCCAGAAGATGTGGATGGATTGACCTCCCGGCATTGAAATATGCAACAATGATAAATGGAGTTACTAAACTTATAATGACTAAAGTTGATGTGTTAAACTCATTTGATGAAATAAAAGTTTGCACTAAATATAAATATAAGGATGAAACAATAACAGATATGCCGTTTGATCTTGGAGACAAAAACTTAAAACCTGTTTATGAAACAGTTAAAGGATGGCAATCTTCACTTGATAATATTGAAAACTTCAGTGATGCACCTGAAGAATTAAAAAATTATGTCAGCTTTATTGAGGAATATATCCAAATACCGGTTAAATATATATCTACCGGTCCTGACAGGAAACAATTAATAATTAAATAATATAAATTAAAACTAATGGAGAAAAATATAAAAGGAACACAAACTGAGAAAAATTTATTAAAGTCATTTGCCGGAGAATCTCAGGCAACAAGGAGATATGAAATTTTTGCAAAAGTGGCAAGGAAAGAAGGTTATGAGCAGATAGCAGGTATTTTTGAAGAAACTGCCGATCAAGAAAAAACTCATGCAAAAGTATTTTTTGAATATCTGGAAGGCGGTATGGTTGAAATAACTGCTGCTTATCCTGCCGGAAAAATCGGAACAACGGAAGAGAATCTTAAGCAAGCGGCAGATGGAGAAAATGAAGAGTGGCAGGAATTATATCCTGAATTTGCAAAAGTAGCAGAAGAGGAAGGGTTTAAGCAAGTGGCTAATTCCTTTAGAATGATAGCTAAAGTGGAGGAGCATCATGAGAGAAGATATAGAAAGCTTTTAGAAAGAGTTAAAGAAAATAAAGTTTTTGAGAGACCGGAAAAATCTAAGTGGATGTGCCGCAAATGTGGTTTTGTTTATGAAGGCGAAAAGGCAATTAAAACTTGTCCTTCATGCCGTCACCCTCAAGCATATTTTGAAATATTAGCTGAAAACTATTAAACACTTAGTTTATAAATTATTTGTTTATAGCATAGGGTGGAATAATCCCAAATTTATTGTTGCGAAAATCAAGTATTAATACATAATCTTCAAAGAAAGCTTGTGTGATAAGACCATCGTCTAAGCCTAATCGAAGGTCTCTTTCAGACATCCTGTAAACGTCATGGCTTCGGAGTTGATATGGTCCGAAATATAATAATCTCCTTGGTTTTCTGCCTTCAAGCATTATATAATCATCAGTTACACTGTATGGGTTTAAATACCTTAAACTTTCTTCTGATTTTTGTTCTGATGCTATAAGTCTATAGTCCAGCCATTTGTATAAAGTGAGCGCAGGTAAGGGTTCGCCATCAAAAGCAAGATTTATTCTTCTGCCATCGGCATTTATAGGAACCGTGGTAAAACTAGGAGAAGGAGCCATGTCAACCATGTGAGCATCATCTTCCCATTCTTTTGGGAATTCATCTAATACAGCAAATCTTGTATTAGGAAAATCTATAGCTAAAACTTTTCTCCTTGCTTTAAAAGTACCGTATCCAATAAATCCATTTATTCTACTCTCTTCAGGTGGCTGTTTAAGTATATTAAAGTTAGCATGACTAACCCACTGACTGCCGATACTAAAGGCAACATTTTTAAACACCCTTCTGCTTGTTGTGCCTGCAGTTCTGTATTTATGTATATTTTCTTGTAAATCCGGCTTACGCCAAAAAATATTTTCTAAAGTATTTTCAAACATATAGTTATCTTTAACATCAATGCTTAGCTGAAATCCCCCTAAGCGATCTATCTCTTCTATTACAACATTATCAAACATCATTATGCCACGAGGAACTTCAAGATTAGAATATTCACAACATGGGAGCCATGTAAAATGATGCCATATAATATTGTCTGCTTGTCCTTCTGTTTTAGAAGGAAACAGTAAAAATATAAATGCGAACGGAATGCAAGTAAGGTATATTAAGCGCATATTGCAAAAATTTAAAATATATTTAAATAACATAATTATTTCTTGTTTATAGAATGTGATATGATAATCCAAAACTAAAAGCTGTATTATATTGTCCGAATTGATTTACCCAATTCGAAAGTGACCCTGAAGTATATCTCAAATCGTCATCTCTATGAGGTCTTACGGGAGTAAATCCTTGAGAGAAACGGAAATGAAAATCAAAATTATCTGTTAAGGGATAATATAGCCCTGCAATTATGTTAAAATCTCCATAATTAAAAGGTCTTTGCTCGGCTACTGAGTCGGTAATATCCAAACCTTCATTCATCTCTCTGTGACCAATAACTCTTCCAAAAGATATTCCTGTTTCCAAAGTTACACCTTCTTTGGTTCTTATCCTTGAAGTGGGAGATAATGTATATTTGTAAATAATTGGAATTTCAACGTAATGTAAGTCGAGCCTGTAATCTCTGTATTCTTCATCCGGTTCATTGCCCGATACATAAGCACGGCTTCCTTTCTGGATATACATTAACTCTAATTGCCAATAAGAATATTCAGATACAGGATAATTTGTAAAAATTGAAGTATAAACACCTAATCTTGGTCTTCCTCCATCAGGATCACGATCACCTGATATTAAAGTGCCTGTTAGACCTGCATCCATCCCGGCATTAAAATTTTGACCTGAAATGGATATCGAAAAACAAATCAGGAATAATACCGGAAAAACCAAATTGTATTTATTTTCCATTATAGTAAATTTTATTATTTAACATATTTATTAAGCCACTCAATCCATTCCCTGTGCATGTGCAGCACAGATTCTCTTGCTCTGTAGCCATGACTTTCATGTGGTAGCATTACTAATCTTACGGTTGCTCCATTGCCTCTCAATGCATCATAATATCTTTCACTTTGCATTGGATATGTGCCTGAATTATTATCGTCAGCGCCATGTATAAGAAGTAAAGGAGTATTCATTTTATGTGCATGAGAGAAAGGAGACATTTTTATGTATAAGTCAGTGTCTTGCCAAAATGTTCTTTCTTCTCTTTGAAAGCCAAAAGGAGTAAGTAGTCTGTTATATGCTCCACTGCGAGCAATGCCGGCAGAAAACATATCTGTATGTGATAATAAATTTGCTGTCATAAAGGCACCATAAGAATGTCCGGCAATAGCAATTCTATTAGGGTCGGTTACTCCCATTTCTGTAAGTTTTTCAACGGCTGCCTCAGCATTTGCAATAAGTTGTTCAACAAATGTATCATTTGGTTGTTTTTCTTCTTCTCCAACAATAGGGAAACTTGCATTGCTAAGTACAGCATATCCTTGTGTTACCAACATTACAGGTGAGGTAGCTCCTATTCTTGTGTAAGTATGTGGAGAACCTGTTACTTGACCCGCACCATCAGCGGTGATATATTCTCTGGGATATGCCCATAAAATTGTTGGTAATGGCTCATCTACACCTATTTCATAACCTTCAGGCAGATATAAATTGCCGCTTAAAGTAATACCATCTTCCCTCTCATAATGGATCATTTCATTATAAACATTGCGAAGCTGAGGAAAAGGGACAGGCAAGTCTGTTATCCTATCAATCTTATCATCTTGTAAATATCGTATATAAAAATTCGGATGTTTATCTTTTGATTCCCTCCTTGTCATAACTATTTTTCTGTTAGCATCTAAAATGCTGACAGGTGTTTCATAATAAGGTGGTTCGGATCGCCATAATCGCTCAATATTGCCTGTATTTATATCGTAAGTGTCAACGAAAGGTTTGTTGCCTTCAGGCGTTGCTCCGCTTCCTGTTAAAAATAATATACGCTTGCGGTCATCAAAATTTAAAACTGATTTTCCGTTTTTATTTGTAATAGTTTGAAATCTGCCCGGGTCATTATATCTGTCTTCTGTTGATCTGTCGAAGATTTCAACAAGGGGCATACTGAGGTCGGAAGGATTGAAAGAGTTTGTAACTGAACGCCTGTCACGCCACCAAAATTGATTTACAATAGCAAAATCTTCTTTTCCCCACGTTATCCCTCTGTATCTTTTTTCTAACTTAAAAGCCTTTTTTGGTTCATCAGTAAAAGGAGCTTCAAGATATAACACTTTATCTCTGAATTCTGCTTCAACTGAAGGATCCCCTTTATCTAAGGCTTCTGCCCAAAATAACGTTGCAGGTGCATCTGCCCTCCATCTTATTCTTCTCGGTCCTTCTCGTGTAGCATCAAATCCCTGAGGTATATCATCCGCGAGAGGAATATCAGCTATTTTGATAGTTTCGCCGTTTTTTAAATCAATAATTTCAAATGATTGCGGAAATCTTGAGTAAGGAACAATATATGAATAGGGCTTTTTAATTCTGTTTACAAGAAGATAATTGCCGTCAGGAGAATCAGAAAATCGCGATATAACGCCGGGTTTGCCGACTTTTGATTGCTCTTTGTTAATAACATTCAAAGAGTAAAGCTGAGAGGTTGTGTAATAATCAAATATTCGTTCATCATATATATCGGATAACATATCCTGATATGTTCTGACTGCTACTTTTCTGCCAATGCTTTCTTGTACTACCGGAGCTTCGGCTACTCTAGGTCTTTTGGGTGTTTCTCCACGATTTTTATTAATTGATGAATAAATAATTGTTTTACTGTCAGATAACCAAGTGTAAGAATTACCCATAGATTCGTTAACTATCGGGCTTGTCAGTTTTTTTGCTTCTTTTTTATTTATATCTGTTACCCATAACTCTATCCCGTTGTTGGTAGTATTTGTAAAAGCCAGCCAGTTCCCGTCAGGAGACCATCTAAGGTTTCTTATTCTCGGTTCATCAGGCAGACCTTTAATATCTTCATGATTTTTACCGTCAATATCGGATATGCTGAGTCCTATTGAATATCCGGCTCTGCTAGGTCCGTTTGTTAATGGATCAATCCGAATTCCTGCAAGCCTGAGCTCTTCCACGGCTAAGTCTTCTAAATTAGGAAGTCCCCTGTTCTCAATATATAAGAGCTTGTCTCTTTGAGGGTTTAAAGTGACCCTCGGAGTGACCGGAGCATCAACTAATTCAATAATCTCGTCGGGAGGAAGCTGATAAGAGTCAATTTCCTGACAGTTTATTGTTGTATTTAAAAAGAATGCTAAATATAAAAGAAAGAACAATTTAATTAAAAAATATTTTTTCATGTTTAAATGCAATTTTAATTCTTATTCATTAAAAAATGAGTAAAAAATCTTATATTTGAATTTTTACTAAAAATAAATCAGTATTTGTAAAGTTTCACCACGTTGTTGTCAGTTTTGTTTTCTTTCTGATTGTGAAGTGAAGCGTAGCGAAACGAAACAATCAGAAAGAAAAGAAGCGTTCAAAATGAAAACTTGTTTTATT
>PWLF01000102.1 GCA_003559475.1 Bacteroidales bacterium | reverse complement strand
TCTTTGTTATCTATTTGTAAAATAAAATTATTTGTTTCGGCAAGTACATTCTCATCAAATTGAAGTTGTAACTTAGCTAATTCTTTTGAAATATCTCTTAACTTACTTTGTTTTTCTTTGTCAAGCTCAACGCCATTCTTGAAAAATTGCAAATATGTTTTTTCTAACAACGTTATTTGTTCGTTTGTTAATTCAATTTTTTTTCTTTTGTCATATATTTTCTTAACTCTTTTGAATAATTTCACATTAAAATAAATGTCATTTTCAAAATCTGCAAGCAATGTAGCTGCCTTTTTTGCAATTTTTTGTAATTCGGGGGATGTCTCGGCATGATTAAGGTTAAAAAAGATATTACTTACAAGTGCAAGTTTTTTTGCTGATTTATCAAGTGCCTCAACAGTATTGTAAAAGCCAGGTTTATTCTTATTATCTGCTATACTTTTAATTTCCTTACTGGCTTCTTTGATAGTTTTCTCAAAAGCCGGTATAAAGAAACTGTTTTTAATTTTTTTAAAAGGTATGGTATTATGTGCAGTATCAAAATCGCAATTCAACAAAATGTTTTTTGATTCATTTTTTTCAGGTTCATTACAGCTCATAAAAACTTTTTTTATAAGTTTAAATATTTTACATTTTAACGGCTTTTCTTTTAACCGGCATAGTCATACATCTAGCTCCTCCACCACCTCTTGGCAATTCAGAGCCATCCAATGTAATCATGTACTTATCGTATTTATGAATGTCAATATTGTTTTTGATAATATCCTTAGCTTTAATAATTTCAAAACCGTTTTGGGAAAGTTCTTCAACAGTGTTAGTGTTTCTGGCATAACCAATAACTTTGCCGGGAGCAACTGCAAAAAAATTAGCTCCACTATGCCATTGTTCTCTCTCTTGCACCCATTGGTCTTTTCTCCCTCCACAATAAAGAGGTTTTAAGCTTATTCCAATATTTTCCAAAGCTTGTAAAATATTTTTTTCTTCTTTTATTTTTTTAACTTTTCCACCTTCAACATAAATATGAATAGTTTGATATTTGTTCATCTTCATAATTACAGGGTCATATATCATACAAAGGTCTTTGTCTAATAATGTGAAAACCATATCAAGATGAATAAAAGATTCAGGCTTAAGAGGTAGTTCTTGAACAATAATGTGAGTTTTCCCTTTTATTTTTTTTATGTATTCTAATAAAGAATCAACCCCTTGTGAAGTAGTTCTTGCACCAATTCCTACAAGAATAACATCATCTGAAACAACTAACAGATCTCCTCCTTCAATTGAGGTGTTGGAAATATCAGAGTTTAAAGAGTAGGAGGTAATTGTTTTTGTATCAAAAATAGGGTGATAGTTAAAAATCGCTTCCATTATCAATGTTTCTCGATGTCTGATAGGTGATGCCATTTTGCCAATAAAAACATCATCAAAAATAGAAATAGCTGCGTCGCGAGTATAGAAAAAGTTGTGTAATGGCTTTAAAGAATAACGCTCTTTGTTTAAAAAATTTGTCAAATTATTCTTTTTCATCGAAACGCCTTCTATTAGCTGGCGCGATAAATCTTTTTCATTCAAGTCTAATAAATAATCAATAATGTTAAACTTATCTTCATTTTCGCATATTTTTTTTATTAAGGTCTCTTTTACTTTATTGTTTCTTAGAATGTCTTGTAAAAGTTCTCTTACTTCAAATACAGTAGATAGTTTTTCAAGAATAGATTTAAGTTGAACATATTCTTTTTTAGCAACAGTAAGGTTCAAGATGTCACTATATAAGGCTCTTTCTACATTTTGAGGTGTCATGTTCTCAACTTCTGCTCCGGGGCTATGAATAACAACACTTTCAAGTTTCCCTATCTCAGAATATATCTTAGTGCTTCTAATTTTCTCCATATAGTAAATCGAAAGAATTTAAATGATGAATATATTATTTGTTTAAGGGGCAAAAATAAAACTAATAAAACATTAAAAGACAAATAATTTTAAAAATTTTATTTATGGTTTTAAAATTCAAGCTCGTAAAAAAGGGTTGTTTTTATTGCCGGATATTGTTGTTTAAACAATAAATTTAGTATTTTCCAACGTTTTTTTGATTCCGTTGTCAATGGAGATTAAGTCCCTGTTTAGCAATTCTTTCATTTTTGAAATATCCGGGTATCTCCTCTTCATGTCACCTTCAGGCAAAGGAGGTTTGTATATAATCTTTGATTTAGAGCCTGTAATATTGATTATTTTTTCAGCTAACTGGAGGATGGTCATCTCATAATCAGATCCAATATTTACAACATTATTAATAAATTTATTTTGGTTTAATGCATTAATACAAGCATCCACGTTATCGTCAATAAAGCAGAAAGTCCTTGTTTGGTCACCTTTACCGTAGATAGGGATGTTTTCATTTTTTAAAGCGTGTTTAATGAATTTAGACATAACAAAGTCGGGACTTTGTTTAGGACCATAAGTATTAAAAAACCTGAATATTGTGTAATCAAGTTCAAATTCTTTTTTATATGAGGTTAGATATGCTTCTGCTGCATTTTTAACAACAGCATAAGGGATTCTGGAATTTAATGGAGTGGTTTCTTCATTCTGAGGCAAGTCAACCGGCTCTCCATAAACCTCTGAAGATGACGCAAAAAACATTCTTTTAACACCGGAATTTTTTGATAACTTGAAAATATATTCGATGCCTTTCAAATCATTCAAAACACGTATAGGATTTGCTTGCGTTCTTTTTACCCCAACAAAAGCTGCATAATGAAAAACATAATCAAAGTGATAAGAAAGCATAACTTCAGAGATATCACTGTAATCATTTACATCACATTTAATAAACTTCCAATTATCAAATGAGCTGTCAGGGAGCTTTTTAATACTCCCTGTTGATAAATCATCAACGATAACTATAAAATTATCAGGGTTTTGTATTAACTTTTCTGCTAAACAACTGCCAATAAAACCTGCTCCTCCTGTTACAAGTATTTTTCTCATTTTTAAATTATTTGAATAAGTTGCCGTTTGTGCAACTTAGGAGTTAATAATTTTTTTGTTTGCTTTTTTTATTATAATATCAAATAGCTTAATCTGTATTTTTAGATTTTATCTGATTTTAAAAGTTTTAATAAATAGTTGCCGTAGCCGCTCTTCAACAATGGCTGAGCAATTTTTTCGAGTTGCTCTTTGTCAATATAGTTCATCCTGAATGCTACTTCCTCAATACACCCGATTTTCAATCCTTGTCTTTCTTCTATTACCTGAACAAACTGAGCCGCTTGTATCAAGGAAGTAAAAGTTCCTGTATCGAGCCATGCGACTCCTCTTCCAAAAATTCCTACTTTCAGTTTCTTTTTATTAAGGTAATATTTGTTTATATCAGTAATTTCATATTCGCCTCTGTTGCTGGGTTTTATTTGTTGGGCGATATCAACTACGTTATTGTTATAAAAGTATAAACCCGGTACTGCAAAATTAGATTTTGGATTTTTGGGTTTTTCTTCAATACTATTGCATTATTGTTATTATCAAAACTAACTACCCCGTATCTTTCGGGGTCGGAAACATGATAAGCAAAAACAACACCGCCCTCAGGGTCGTTATTGTTTTGTAAAACCTTGTGTAACTTATCACCATAAAATATATTATCTCCCAATATTAAGGCAACCTTATCATTTCCAATAAATTCTTTCCCTATTATGAATGCTTGAGCAATTCCTCGAGGCTCTTCCTGCACAGCATAATTAAAATTGCAACCCAACGCTGACCCGTCACCCAAAAGCTTTTTAAAATGGGGAAGGTCGTCCGGAGTTGAGATTATTAAAATATCTCTAATATTTGACATCATTAATACGGAAAGAGGATAGTAAATCATTGGTTTATCATAAACAGGCATTAGTTGCTTGCTCATTGCTAATGTGATAGGATGAAGCCTAGTGCCTGCACCTCCTGCTAATATTATTCCTTTCATCAAAAAAAGTTTTAGTTAAAAAGCTTTTTTGCAATACCCTTAATCGTTCCCTAAAAAGTTTTAAAATCTATGCTAGCCAGTAATAAATTAAAAATTGCGCAATTTAACATTCAAATATTTTGCGTGTATTTTTTATACTTTTATACTTTTAATTTAATATATTGACTGCTAAATTTTGCAACTATTAAGACTTTAAAAGTAGCTAAATTGCAAAAAAATCTCGGCAAAGGTATAAATAATTGATTGGGTAACCAAAAAAGATTTAATGCTTTTACATTCTATCAACAACATTTATACCTAAAAGGTTCATAGCTGAGCGAATTACTATACCTGTGAAAGAAGCTAAACGTATCCGAAAATCAATAATGTCTTTATTTCCGGCATTTAAAATTTGATTTTCATGATAAAATTGATTGAATTCTTTAGCCAACTCGTAAGTGTAGTTTGCTATATGTGCAGGATTTAGTTCAGCTGCCGACTCCTCTATAACCTCAGGATAATCAAAAAGCATTCTCAGTAATTCTTTTTCCTTTGAATTTATTTCTAAATTATCATACTTCCCTTTAATTGGTAAAAGCATGTCTTTTGGAGCTTTTCTCAGCACGGAATGTATCCTTGCATAAGTATATAAGATGAAAGGGGCTGTGTTTCCGTTAAAATCTATAGATTCTTTAGGATTGAACAGCATATTTTTTTTAGGGTCAACTTTAAGGATGAAATATTTTAAAGCGCCTATTCCAACTTTATTATATAGGTCTTCTTTCTGGTCTTCAGTTATTTCATCAATTTTTCCTAGTTCTTTTGTAATTTCTTCGGCTGTTTTAACCATCAATTGCATCAGATCATCAGCATCAACCACCGTCCCCTCACGTGATTTCATTTTGCCTTCCGGCAACTCCACCATTCCGTATGACAGATGATTAATCTTTTTACTGTAAGGCTTATTTAATTTCTTTAGTACAATTTTTAATACATCGAAATGATAGTTTTGTTCATTGCCTACAACATACATAAGCTCGCTTGGATTAAAATCTTTATATCTCAATTCAGCGGTTCCAATGTCTTGTGTCATATAAACCGATGTTCCATCAGATCTAAGAAGAAGTTTGTTGTCAAGTTTTTCGCCGGAAAGGTCAACCCAAACACTTCCGTTTTCATCACGGTAAAATACTCCATCTTTGAGTCCTTGCTCAACAATCTTTTTTCCTAATAAATAAGTGTCAGATTCGTAATATGTTTTGTCAAAACTAATTCCGAGCTTATTATATGTTTTTTCAAATCCGCGATACACCCAATCATTCATCATTTCCCATGTTCGGATTGTCTCGGGGTCACTGCTTTCCCACTTTTTTAACATTTCTTTTGCTTCAAGAATAAGAGTTGCATTTTTTGTTGCTTCATCCTTGCTTTGGCCTTTTTCTATAAGTTCCGATACTTCTTTTTTGTATTCTTTTTCAAAAAGAATATAAAAATCCCCAACAAACTTGTCCCCCTTTTTTTCTGTTGAATAAGGGGTTTTGTTTTTCCCCCATTTTTGCCATGCCAGCATGGTTTTGCAAATATGAATGCCACGGTCATTAACTAAATTTACTTTCTTTATACTCCTTCCGGTTGCATCTATTATCCTTGATATCGAATCACCTAACAAATTATTGCGAATATGCCCTAAATGCAGAGGTTTGTTAGTGTTTGGAGAGGAAAATTCTATTACAACAGGGTCGCCGGGCTTGGGCTCCTTATAACCGTAATAAACATCGCTGTGCTGTTCTATAAAAAAGTCCAACCAAAAATCATTATTCAATTCAATGTTCAAAAATCCTTTAATAACATTGTAAGACTTTATCTCTTTAACACTTTTCAATAAAGCTTCTCCTATTAGTTCTCCTAGTTCTTCCGGTGATTTTTTTAAAAGCTTAGTTAATGGAAAAACAACTATTGTAAAGTCACCCGAAAATTCTTTTTTAGTCTTTTGAATTATAATTTGAGATACATCGACTTTTAAATCAAAAATATCTTCTATTGCTTCATGCAACTTTTCTTTTATGGCTTTTTTAATATCCATCTCAATTATTTTATATTAACAGGACGTCAAATTTAATGGATTTTTAATATTTGACCACCATTTTTACTATTTTATATTTATTATTTATTTTAAAACTGTTTGTGCCACAATAACTTTTGCTGTTTTTGGCCTGAAAGTCAGTTACGTTAGAAATTTTATGTAATTATTATTATTCAAAAAATACTATAAATAAATTTTGATATTACAATTTTAATTAAATTTGTAAATTAAAAAAATAATAAATATGGATTTATTAATTGTAAAAAACATAAATTCTTTTATTATTGCGATTTCTGCATTGTTTGCCCTGCTTTTATTCTCAGAAAAGTCAATTTCAAAAAGAGTCTTGGGTTTTTACATGACAGTTATAGTAGCTTATTACATTTTTAGATATAGCTTTTTTGGTGAGCCATTAAATCTAAGTCCTCCTTTAGTCGTATTCTTAAAGTTTTTTCGGTATTCTTTGTTGGTAGCTATTGCTCCTCTTTTATATATTTATGCAAAATCTTTAACTACAGAATTTTTCAAGCTTAATAAACGATATTTGATTCTTTTTATACCCTCTGCAATCATTTTTTTTAGTGGGATATTTGCAATTTTTGCAGACATTGTTACAAAAAGTGATAATGAGTTGGCTATTAATTATTTAAGAATATTTTATCACATTTCAGTTTCTTTATCATTTGTTCAAGCTATGGGGTATGCAGTTGCTATGTACTTTTTATTAAAACAGCATGCTAATAATATAAAACAATTATTTTCATTCAATGACCGGCATAATAATTTAAGCTGGTTAAAAATATTTTGGATAATTTATGTTATATTTTGGATACTAGATATTACAAATACTTATATCTTATATAAATATGAATTTGGCAGGTATTTTTCTTCAGTAATATCGTTGCTTTACACAACTTTTATAGGTTATTTTGGTATTAGGCAAATAAACATATATTCAGAAGCCAAAGGATTATCAAGTAATCTAACTGAAAATATTGATAAACAAATTCAGGAAGAAGAAAAAACAATTGTTGAAGATAAAAAGCAACCGCTTTCAGATATAAAATCGAAAGAGATTTATTCAAAGTTAGTTGAAGTGATTGAAAAAGAGAAGCTATACAGGAGGTCTGACTTGTCAATATATTATTTAGCTGAAAAAACCAATTTAAATCGCACATACTTGTCTTATGCGATAAATAAAGAAGCAAATCTTCATTTTTGTTATTTTGTCAATCGTTTTCGCATCAAAGAAGCTAAAGAAATTTTAAAAAATAAGGATTATGATAATTTAACAATAGAAGGCGTTGCAAATAAAGTTGGCTTTCACTCAACGCCAATTTTCAATAACTGGTTTAAAAAACTTACAGGGAAAACACCTTCTCAGTATAAAAAAGAATCTCGCTTTAAGTTTACAAATTAGACTAATGATTTGCCTTCCATTTCTTCAGGTATCGGAAGGTTCATTATCTTTAAGATAGTCGGAGCTAGGTCAGCCAATCTGCCATTTTTTAAATTTTTGTAGTTTTCATCTAAAAGCCAACAAGGAACCGGATTAGTAGTATGAGCAGTATTAGGAGAGCCATCAGGGTTTTCTGCAAAATCAGCATTCCCGTGGTCTGATGTTATAATAGCTGAATAATTATTTTTTAATGCTGCTTCAATTACTTCTTTTACGCAAATATCTACAACCTCTACAGCTTTTTTTATAGCTTCATAAATTCCGGTATGTCCTACCATATCAGCATTAGCAAAATTTAGACATATAAAATCAAATTCCTTTTTGTTCAATTCTTTTATAACCGCATCTTTTACTTTAAAAGCATTCATCTCAGGTTGTAAATCATAAGTGGAGACTTTAGGAGAGGGAATCATTATTCTCTTCTCATTTTCAAATACTTCTTCTCTGCCACCACTAAAAAAGAAAGTTACATGAGGGTATTTTTCAGTCTCGGCAATTCGCAACTGCTTCTTTCCATTATTTGAAAAAACTTCTCCAATAGTATTTTTTAAATCAGGCTTGTCGAATATAACATTAATATTTTTGAAAGATTCGTCATATCTTGTCAAAGTAACATAATGCAGAGGTAAAGTTTTCATGTCGTGTTCAGGCATATCTTTTTGCGTAAGCACTGTGGTGATTTCTCTTAGCCTGTCAGTTCGAAAATTAAAACAAATAACTGCATCATTCTCCTTAATTTTAGCTATTGGCGCATCATTATCATCAACTATTACCGAAGGTTTTATAAATTCATCAGTAATATTTTTATCATAAGAACTTTTTATTGCTTCTTTACTTGATTTAAATTTTTCTCCTTTGCCATATAAAAGCATATCATATGCCAATTTAATCCTATCCCACCTTTTGTCTCTGTCCATTGCATAATATCTTCCACAAACGGAAGCTATCTTCCCTGAGGATTTTTTAAGATGTTTTTCGAGTTCTGATAAATAATTAATGCCACTATGAGGGTCCGTATCTCTCCCATCAGTATATGCGTGTATATATAAGTCTTTAAAGTTTTGCTCATGAGCTAAATCACATAATGCAAAAAGATGCTCCATGGATGAATGCACTCCTCCATCTGAAACCAGCCCCATTAAATGTAAAGAACTTTTATGTTTTTTTGCATGCTCTATTGCTTTAAGTATAACTTCATTTTGAAAAAAACTTTTATCTTTAATTGCCTGACTGA
>PWLF01000037.1 GCA_003559475.1 Bacteroidales bacterium | reverse complement strand
AATCAAGATATATCTGGATGGTGTGTTTTTTTAATAAAATCAACACCATTACATTTTTCAGATCGAAGTGCCCTCGCTAAAGAAAATAAACCCGTATGGGGAACCTGCCCTGATTAACTTTGAAGTAATATCAAGATATCCAATACTCGATTGATTGAAATCATCATATGGTTACATTTGCTCTTAATTAAGGTTCAACTCCGATCTCAAAGCCACTTGACAATTCCTGAGAACTTGAGGCAATGTATGATTGACATGAAAGCACTCCCTTCTACCATCAGGTAGATCAAATAACACATTATTGACAGATGGGAACCGTGGATCGATGTATTTATGCAGTTCTTGAATTGTAATTAATGATCGCATTGGATTTTTCTGACAGGTATCTCGGATTTTTCTTTTTGACTTTGGAGATACCATACTGTAGAGCACCTGTATTCTTTTGATTTTATTTTCTACTTCTTGGAATGTAAATTCTCTAATCATGTCTAAATTTCAGTTTTAAAAGCCTAAATATAATTAATCATTACATATGCCCATTTATTATTTTTAATGCCGTATATCTTAAATTTGAAGCCCTGTGAATGAATTACACATTATCATTCAATTAAATTATCAAGTAAATTAACTTGCATATAAATGATATGATTACAATTTAATTCGCCTTGTTTAAATTTTAATTTTAAGGGCAGATCTAAATATTATCATTACCATTCATCACGATTCCTATTAAAGTGCCGGAGAATTAAAATATGAAAGCCTCACGAGACTTTAGATCACTTCTGCCATCCAGGGATTCAGTATGGGGATACATCTTTCCATACCCCCATCTGAATTCTACACCTTTTAATCAAAACCCCAAATGATTGGTTGCTTGAAATCTATTTTCAACCGTTCGATTTCTTTTCTTGAGCTGCTTAAATGATGTGTCGATATCAACATCATTTATTTTCGCATACAGAAATAGTTCTTTCAGATCAGCCGGATTTAATTTCATCTCCACCCATTCAGAATCTCTGTATTTTTCGGGAAATTCTTCTTGAAATATGAATTGATAGAAGTCTATTGGGAATTGGTCATTGTAGTTATCAGCTCTTATCTCTTCGAGAACATCTACACGCTGATTCCGCAGTACATTTGACGGAATACGTGAGGGTGTGTTGGTAGTAGATAGAACGAGTAGATTCTCTCTGAGAAGTGAATTATCAAGAATATTGAGGAGTCCAATATGTCCATCTCTTCCGGTAACAATGGAAGCGACTTCTTCTATGATAAGTATTATAAGCCTATTTTCGATTACTCTATTAAGAGTGAGTAGTCCGTAATCGTTTAATAGCTTAACATCTTGAGAACTATCAATTCTAATGGTGATTGCTGAAAGCTCTTTAATTAATTGATAGACAAGGAATTCAAAGTATCGGGATTTACCGACCCCATGCGAACCATATAACAGAATAGATCTCTTGAAGCCAAGATTATTTTCTTCATAGAATTCCTTGTTATTCAGAAAATTGATTATTCCTTCATGGACTCGTTTCAGGTTCAAATTGTATTTATGTGTTGGGAAATAATTGCTCCCCAGGTAATTGATTTGCTGCTCTTTTTGAATCTGACGTATATAGTCCGTTCCTAATTCTCTGTATGTATCTGGCTCTTCTCCCAAGGCTGCCAGGAGGTCTAACATATCTTGATCAACATCATCATTGTAGTTATTACGTGTTGAAACACGAGAAAGCACGAAATTTTCATGATGAGTTGAACTGGGATGGTATACACCCGCAGGAATTTGATTATGGATGATATGCGGCGGGAAAGAAAGATACGCTTGCTGGTCTAATATTACATTTCGGTATTGCTTGGAAGCATTGATCTGGAAGTGTTTTTTGGCTTCTGATATGAGGGGGGCAATAGAGTTATCAGAAGAATTGCTTGGTGAGGATTTTACTTGGGGCAAGGTTTGCATAGGCAGTGGATTTAGTTAAGGTTTTTTATTGGGCGATGTATATAAGCATAATTCTAATAAAAAGCATTTTAATATTTAATGAATATTACTTTTTAAGCAAGTAATTATTGTATTATGGGCCCATCTTTATGAACATCTCAGTATTTTATCATTATTTATTTTTATTCCAATTGATTCAGTTCAATACAAAAAGATAGTTATTCTTTACTATCATTAGATTCAATTAGAATATATACTTTTTTTCCTGTTTAATATGAATTTGAACTGAATGCATTTCCATACTAACATCTTCCATAATCTCAATCACATCTTCTTGTAGTGACTCTGGCACAAGAATGGAATCCCATTTAAATTAAAATCAAATAAGGCAATTTGATGTTTTGGGTTCTATATTATTTTCAAAATAGAGTATTTATTAATTATTGCCTTTAGAAAGATTATTGTATTAATATAACTAATCTAAATCTCTATGCTACAAGTTGCCAATTATAAACTAAGACACTTAAAAGAAGAATTATTTGTTCTTTTTATAACCGCTGTACTTTCAGATGTCCTTATTACGTTTATTAGTAAAGGCTTCTATAGTTATTCAATTTTTCCAAGAACTATTCCAGTCATATCATTTCTTTTCTTTATAATTTTAGCCCTTGCTTATCCCATTCATATTATTAAAAAATGGAAAAATGAGATTCAAAAAATCATTATCTCAAGTATTCCTTTAGCGATAATCTCCATTATAGTATGGGGCATTATTCCGAATAAATACCACCCAATAAATGCTAATTATACAAGTGTTTCTTGGATTAAGATTTCAGAATTTGACGATTTGACTACTTTTGACTTGCATAGAATGTCAAGAACCGCAAATCAAGTTTTCTCAGTTGACGAAATTCATTCAGAAAATATTCAAGACGAATATTATATTATTGGCAATTTTAAAGTTAACGTACTCGACAGTAATGATTTTTTATTTTGGCAGAAGAGTTTATTGTATGGTCATAATCCAAATTTAGATGACATGATTCTTGGCACATATGGTATTTCAAGTAAAGTATATTTGTTTTTTATAATTGGACCAATGATTTTTATCGAGTGTTTAATAAGAACCGCAATGATGCATTTTCCTATTGCTATAATTTATCTGATATATGTGAGACGTTTTCATCTGAGAATATTTATATATAAGCTGATGAGTTTAATAAAGTAATTTAATTACATCACCCTTACCCTCATGTTTATATATTTTTTGTAGAACTTTTTTTTCTTTTCAATTATATATAAAAAAGCAGCTTACAATATTTAACATGTTAATTACTAAAAAAACTTTGTTGATAAATTCAAATATGGTCTTACTATTGACTATTGTATATATCAACTAAGAACCTCTTTAAATCTTCAGATCTTGATAAATAATAATAAGCTTTCAAAAAAGTAAAACTCTAATAGATGACTTTTTTGCCGAAAGCATCTCTCTTGTCTATATTGCTGACATATCCAATACAATTTTAGTGCTTGATAAAATTCTAAACGTTTCATCTCATCTTGGAAAAGCTCCCATTTATACCTAATCATATTTATAAGCGCAGTACACTACATGACCAGTATGGCGGTAGTCGACAAAGTGGGATTTCACCAACAGCTAATTATCCATATATATTCATATTTAGTGGCAAACAAGGTAAACAACATGGATATAAGGATAGCTGGGAAAACAAATATGTGTTTAGTTTTACAGGAGAGGGACAATCTGGTGATATGACATTCTCAAGAGGTAATCTTGCACTTCGTGATCATCAAAAAAATGGGAATAGAGTTTTTCTTTTTGAATATGTTAGAAGAGGATTTGTAAAGTTTGTCTCAGAATTATCATTAATTGACTTTGATTATTTTGAAACTCATGATATTAAAGGAAGAATACGTATTGGGATTAAATTCTTCTTTAAAATTGCAGGATTAGATTTAGGTATTAGATTTGATGATAGAGTTATATTCAATTCACAAACCGATATCCAGAAACCAACAGCTGATGACAAAACAAAAATTAAGAATTATTTAAAACCAAATGTCACTGAACGAAGTGGTTTAGTTAATACTCGCGTAGGGCAAGGTGCATACCGTAAAAGCATTCTGCATCGCTGGGAATACAAATGTGCAGTCACAAAATTCAACGATTTACGTATTTTAATTGCATCACATATCGTCCCATGGAGAGATTCTACTGATAAAGAACGTCTTGACGTTGAAAACGGAATTCTACTCTCACCTACCTACGATGGACTCTTCGATCAACATTTAATTACTTTTAGTAAAAACGGAAATTTTGAATTATCCAATTCAATAGAGACTACTGCTTATCAAAAAATTGGAGTAACAGGAACTGAGAAAATTGAGAATATCAGTGAATGCATGATGGGATATTTAATTAAACATCATGAACAGTTTCAATCAAATTTGCTGCAATAATTCTTGATACAGGAGAAATTCCCATACCTGAATATTGAGTAATTATAAACAATTAACCGTTCGATCCTTGTCTAATATTATTTGTTTAATGATGGTCGTTATATAATAATTCTGACCACCATTAAACCATCTATTATCAAGCCACCAAGTTTTTTTTCTGGAAGCTCAAAAAATTGCTCAATAAATTATAAATTTTGTAAAGATTAAAGACATTCTCTGTGTGATTATTATTATATGATTCAGCCAACATTCTTAACTCATCATACAGGTCTTGTCCTTTTACACCTTCAAAGTCTTCGGATAATTTTTGCAGGAGATTGCAGTTGCTATATATTTTGTATTCATCTCTTAAGGATTTTATCTGCTTATTTATATCCTTTTTTTCTTCTTTTTTCCATTCAGCAAACTGATCGTTGAACTGTTCTTTAAAATAACTTATTACCACTTTTCTTGTGGACTCATCAGCTTGATCAACTCTATCATCTTTCTTCAATGGTATTTTATTACCGATTAAGTCAATGAACCTTATTACGTCCAAATCAATAAAGTATTCTTTTAATTCTAACAGAGTGTCTTCCAGAGGAGTGTCTAACTGGTTTAATTGATATCTAAACTTGTCTATTAGATTTTCTTGGATCAGATTCCAAATTTCATTTTTTTTGTCTATTGGTATATCTGAATTCATTTGTTTTTCTGCCCACAGAATACATTTATTTTTGATTCTATCAGTAATTCTCTTCCTTATTCTAAGCAACGGAATTAACTGCTTATAATAGTCATCAGCATCAATAAACCTATCAATAGAATCACTATTTTCAGACAAATAATCTTCAACTGATTCGTTTGATTCTAATATATTATCATCTTTCAATAATACATTTTCAATAAAACGTTTATGTAATGCTGAGCCAATATCCGCAGAGAAAATATCACTGAATTTTGTAACACCATTCTTTTCATTGGAAATATCATAATATCCCTCATCAGTATATGTCATTAGAGGTAGTTGATTTTTTTGATTTCCATTTAATTTGAATTCAAATCGAATGATATTCTCCTCTAAACCCATCTTTTTTGACTTATTATAGATGGTGCCTTTATTTGGAGTATCATAATCTGAATTGATTGTATCGGTAAGGCTATATGAATGAATACTGAGTGTACTATTACCATTATTATAGTGCAGTAAATAACGAGGTATAGTTTTATGCCTTAATATACTTAGATAGTGAGAAGGATCATGTTTAAGCTTGAAATCCATTGCTATATCTATTCTACTAACTCGCATTCTATCTAATTCAAAACCAGGAAATCTGAGATACTTACTAATTATCCACTGAAGTTCATCAATAATTTCATTTGGATTTACATAATTATTATTTGGAAATGCTTGCTGTATAAAATGGTTTAGATGTATTGTTATCTTAAGAAAAAGATTTTTTCTATAAGGCAATTCTTTTATATCAATATGCATAAAGTTAATTTCATAATCTTTATGCCTGAATTCTAAACCTATACCTTTATTAGTATTAGATGTTACACGTTTACAGATGTATGGTTCAATATTAACAGTATATTGGTATCTGACTTTTTCGTATGTTATCGGATTAATATTCTGGGTTAATATTATAGTGTCTGTTGATTTTTTTATATTGCTCATGGCTTTTTATTTTAGTTTTAGTTTTAATTATTAATTATCATAATTATTGGCGTACTTATATATATATATAACAGACTATAGAAAATTACACTGCACATGCAGTGATTTTTCATTGAAGTGTAGCCTTATTTACACACCAAGGTAATTATGTATTAGAAGAGATGAATATCAAAATTAATCTTTAAAATAATATCATTGTAACTTACGATTTTAAAAAATCGCTATCTCTTTCTTTTTATAACAATACAAATATATAAATAATTATTTTATTATGCAAATTAAATATGCATTTTTTTCAAATATTGAAAAATTCTATAATTAACAATAAGAATTAAATTTAATTAATTTTTAATTATACTAAAATATATGGAATTGTATGTGTTTTATAAATAATTATTCTAATAAAGAGATGCGATTAATGCATGAGGTATTAAATTTTTGCTAAGAAACTGTAAATAATAGATTAATATCAATGATATTTAAAGATATAATATAGGTGGATTTGAAGAATACATTCCTGACATAATGCAATAATTAAACACCTTAAGTCTTACTATGTCTATTTATGATTAGTTTTTATAAATATTAATCAATAATGGCAATCAATTTATCAGACCATTTATCCAAAGCATCTTTTATTTCATCTTGATATTGATATCGATATAAGAATTTTTACTTATACCTTGAGCTGCTTTATAGATTGATCAATTTTGGTGGGGCTTCCAATACAAAAAGTGAAGTAAATTAAATAGAGTGATAATTTACAGTAACTTATAGGATATAAAAGAGTCGATAAATGGCAAATTAGCAACAATATCCAATAAAACCGATCTGTTTTCTTACTCTCCGATTTTCCCTTTTTGATGAAATAACCTTTTATAAACTAACTAAATTTAGTTTCAAACCTGAGAGTATTCTAATCAAATTTAGGATGAATATTGAATTGATGGAATCTCTTATTGATCCATGATCTCATGATATTCGGGTAACATATTTGGAGTTGCCAAAAGCTGACCTTCACTTTCTGCAAAATGCAGTACATTTAAATCTGTATCGGTCTGCACCAAGTATTCTTGTAAAACCAAAGCTCCCATTGCATTATTTGCACGAAAAGTTAATTGATATCTATATGCTGTCTCTTCATCTAAATCGGCTCCCAGATTATTTTTCAATGAATCTAAATCCTTAAGTATCCGTTCATATCTCTCAATTTCTTGTTCATATTCTGCTATGCTCTCCTCTGCATTTGATATTATTCTCTCATAAAATTCCACATTTGCATACGGTTGAGAAATTGAATGCTTAGCACTATTTATCCTGTTTTCTGAAGACTCAATCCGATTTTTTCTAAACTCAATGCTACTTTCAAAAGTTGGAATCCTGTATTCAATGTTTTCACGATGAGTATATACATGAACTAACTCTAAGGCTACAAATTCATAGCTATTGGGATCATGTAAATTCTGCATTAAATAATCTTCAATGTTGTTTCTGAGTATATCCTCAGGTGAAGAAATACAAGCGTTAAAAAAAACTATGAATGTTAAAAATAGAAGTAAAATAATGGATGTTCTCATAACCCTCTGATTTGTTAATTGTTATCTGAATCATCTTTCTTAATACATAATTAAAGAAAAAGAAGTCAGGTAGTCCCTTTGTCTAAAGTTTCTTTATTAGCCAACATTATTTTTTCAGTTCTCTCACTCATATCGTCGATATTCAGTTACAGGTTCTAATTGTTAGTTAATAAAACTGAATATGTAATACAACTAATTGGGATAGAAAATTTTTTTAACACACAAGGTTTATGTAGGGCAACTAATTAAGTCTGGCTTAATGAAAAAGGGGGTGCTAGTCAAAATAGTCCATTAATTTTTTCCTCATCTTTTTAGCCATGTTCTTTTTTTCTAACACTTTGAGATACTTTTTTGTTGGTTTCCCATTGTAATGTGTTTTAAAATGCTTTTGGTACAACCAATCATCGTACTCATCTATACCAAAAACAGCATCAAAAACTTTGTTCATATTTCTTTGATTTTCAGAATAAGTCTGGCATTCATACATAGCATCTGGAAAAGCATCTCTATGAAGAAAGTATTTACCGACTCCATAGAGTTTTCTGCATCTCTTTCCGGTATGAGGACAAACAAAGTACCAGATCCTGCCTCTGCCTAAATTTGACTCTACAGAGTCCAGATTTACTTTGTATCTGACCTGCTCCTCTTTGTTGTAGGTGTACCATAGAAAGCAATGTGGAGACTCTCTGAGATCTACAGAAATATTGATACTGCCTATCTCCTCACCTCTACTGCTCCAGCTCAGCCTGCCTGATTTAAAGCTATCCGGCTCCATTAAACCAAACTCTTTTAGCTTGGTGATGGATATCTGTTTTTCTTCATCCAGTATTGTTGGAAATGTACTGTAAGCTGGCATAATCTTAAGTTTTGTTAAGACCTAAAATGTAAAGTTTTGTCAAGTTTTTAATCATTTCTCCCAGCCCAGTTCTTTTAGCCTTTCTTCTATCTGAGAAATTGAAATAATTTCTCCAGTCTCTTCATTATGAGAACCCAGCCTCATGAAATCATCATCAGTAATATTGTTTTGTTCAATTTCATACAAAGCATCCAATAGTGCATTTTTTTCTGATGAATCTT
>PWLF01000138.1 GCA_003559475.1 Bacteroidales bacterium | reverse complement strand
ACTTGGCTATCTCCAAAGTTGTTAAAGAACTAGAAGAGAGAATCGCAGCCCTTGAATGGGAAGATAGGAAGATTACTTTCTTCTCCGCTGACAAGATTGACACCGCGCGTTTTGATGATACACCTTTTGAGGTTCAGCAAGAAGATAGGTGCACTTTGGATGAGCAGCATGGCCTCCTGACTCTTCCACAGGTTACATCAAGCAGTTTATCTAAGCTTTTCTACACCAACACAGAGGGCAAGGAGATGATTCCCTCCACCCTGGAGATGAGGGTGGAAGGTCAGTCAGGTACTGCTGATAGCGGGAGCGCATTTATCGACACTTCAGAGCCTCAATACGCTTTGTACCGCAGGCCTGGTCTCATCTGGGAACGCAATGTTGTTGTCGATTCCCCCACTGTCGATGGCGCTGAATTGGTCTTGTATGTGAAGGCTCCAACAGACTTGTTTACTACCGCAAACTCAAATAACATCATCGTGCATGCGTTCCCATATTTTGGCACGACAATCAAAGACATCTCTTACACATTAAGACCTGATCCTGTGCTACGAGAGACGGATGGCTATACAACTTTCAATAGCGCTGGCCACTACATGGGGAAAGAACCTGCCAAGGATTGGGTTGTGCCTGGTGGGTGGACAGGTGGTAATGAAGGTCAAGACGCCGTAACGGATGCTGCTCCTAAGTCGTTCCATTTCCCATCTATGCCAATTACAGCATTCCGTATCACATTACATCAAGACAATTATTATCAAGAAGCTGGTAAATACATATATACATATGGTCTTTCACGGTTGGATCTTCGTTACAACAAGTACCTTCGTGAGGGCACAGCAATGATTAGAGTTGATGCCCCAGAGGGTGAAACCATCAGCAACGTGCTTGACGTACAGCCCCAGATTTGGAATGTGCATCCGGCAGAGCTAAGTAATGTATTTGAATACCGAACCTTGTGGGAAACGTTTCCTGATTCTGGAATCTTTGAAACTGATCCTATTGCAAACTCAGAAAGTGTGTGGATTGAAGTAACCCTGAGAAACACTGATAGCTGGTCCCCAGCTCTATCAGGTCTTATCGTTGATTTCGAGTAAGGTTGGTTACTATAGGAGTGGAAGCGCCAGGGCGTTATTTCCCAAGGCATTTGTGCTGACGGATTTTGGCCTTAGGACCGTTGTATAGTTACAGTCCCTGGCGCTCCCAACAAACTAAGCTTAGATTGAAGGAGTTGAGCATGGCATACAGAGTACCTGACGGAGAAGGTGGTTACCGCTACACCAACCGCCCAGTTCTCCCTGGTCAAAACACAGATGATTGGCGTCATAATGTTACAGGTGAGCTAGGGGTTTATTCGAACTGGTCTCTTCAAAGCTCAACACACCTGTTGCAAGATGCACCGCTGCGTGACCACGTTCCCGGCACCGGTTACCACCCTAATGGCCTATTGCTGACACAGATGTTCCTTGGCGATCATGAGTACACGCCAATGGAGCTTGCGAAGTTTAGTCATGGTGGTCAGAAGTGGTCTACAACGTTCAGACTGAATCAGCCTTGGCTGTTCTACAGTCACTGGAGACAGTTCGAGGGTGTTCCTGGAGCTAACGTATTCCACGCTGGCGCATGGGGTTACACAGTCGATGAGGCCAAGGACCGCAACTTTACGTTCTCACGTCACAGCAACTGGCACTTCTATGGTGTTGATTCTGCTGACGCTACATTCGATGGTCGCCCACGTCGTTACTGGGATGATGCAGATCTACCCGCATACGCTCGTCTCCACGCCCCATATGAGTACAAGGGTGTTGGCGATGACCGCGTAGAGGACCCAGGCGAAGTCATCACAATCAAGTATGAGCGCGCCGAGTCTAGTAACGAGTATGCATTCCAGCGCACTCAGGAGTGGCACGGTGTTACAAGTGCTAAGGCTCTGTAAGGATGAGTCGACGTTCTAACCCACCCCGACCCCCGAGGCGAGCCTCGGTTGATGAGGACACTGACAAACTCAAGGGGTATAATCACTGGCGCATGAGACGCAGAGTGTTTATGCTAACTATCCTCTTGTGTGCAGTGCTCATTGGGTATGTGACCTACATGTGGGAAGACATAAGGATAGCCGAGACGTTAGTTCTTGGAGCCTTTAGTCTTTGGGGCGCTGTTGTAGCAGCTTATGCTGGTTTTGCTACATGGGAAGACATCAAGAATCCAGAACTGAACGATAGACCGCCTCGTCCGCATCATGGAGACGACAAGCGGTATCCGCCGCCACCTCCATCTGACGATGGCTATTATGACGATGGTTACTATTAAGGAGTAGCAATGAATTACGAAGACCTCTGGTATAGCATCCGCAGAACGGTCATCCCCCTTGTGGTGGGTTGGCTTCTGGCACAGGCAGCCCGGTACGGCTTCACCATTCCCGAGGACGCCTTGGTCGGAATCATCGAGCCTCTCTTCGCAGGTGCCTACTACGTAGCAGTGCGTTGGCTAGAGATGAAGTTCCCGAAGCTTGGAGTATTGCTAGGAGCACTGAAGCAACCCCATTATGAAGAGGACGTTCGTATTACCGAAGCACGGAATGCTAAGCAGAAGTAACACCAAATTATATAAACACTGGTCCCGCCCTTGGGCGGGATTCAGTATTGTAAGGGGACTTTTACAGGTTTTGAGGACAATTGATACCCAACAATAGATTGCGAAGAGGAGGGGATTAGTATAGTATAAATCTTCCAGCAAAAGCGATCAAGAGGTGCAATTGTGTTCCCCGAGGAAGAGGTGAACAAGGTCCTTCACGACAATCAGATCACGCGACCGGTAGCAGAAAAACTCCTTAGTATATACGTCGCAGATATCGATTGGTGGCCGCAAGTTGTACGACTCCACAGGCAACTGAGTCGTAAGCATGACCCGGACACAGCCAGGGACCTCGTAAGAAGGGCAGTGGCTTTCACCATACTGTTCCCCGCGTACGACAAGAGCGTACGCATCGACAGAGACCATCCAGAGAACAATCTTTTCTGGGGACTCAAGTACGACCAGTTCAACGACAAAGACTGGTTCAAAGAATTGCAGAAGGTAATCAAGCGCGACCAAGACATTACAGAGTACAGACGTGAAGCATTAAGTTTAGGAATTATAGACCCGATTGATTACCAGCCGTATACCCGGCAAGCATTCAAGTGGTTATGTGGAGAAGCTGAAGAAGCAGGAGTAGAGCTGACTCCCGAGCTTAAGAATAAATTCAGACAGATTGTCATGGCGTATGGCGGAGCGGTTGTTTCGTACATATTCGAGAATCACCGCCCCGCTATTAAGAAGATAACCAACTGGCGTAGCGGATACTTCTTCGAGAGAGCCATCTTCGATGTCTATAGCTTGGAGCAGGTGCTCAAGATTAAAAAAGCAGAGCTAGATAAAACAAATTCGAAATGGATCAAGAAGATCAAGAAGTGAGAGGATATTTACTTATGGACCAGCCAAATTGGGGCCCGAATGGACAAGCAGTTTACGAGCGCACATATCGCCGTATCAAGGAGAACGGTCAGCCAGAACAGTGGCTTGACACAGTAACAAGAGTAGTGGACGGAAATCTTGGACTAGTAGACGAGAAGCATCATGAGAAAGATGAACGCGACAAGCTAATCGATCTTTTCTATAACTTCAAAGCTTTACCAGCAGGTAGGCATCTTTGGATGTCTGGTGTTCCTGGGCGTCAATTCCTATTCAATTGCCATCATGCTGGATGGGGTGAGGACATCACGACTCATTTCTCGTTCACGTTTGATCAGCTGATGCAGGGTGGCGGTGTTGGAGCTAACTACTCTAACGAGTTCATCGATAAATATGAGCCCGTTAAGCACGGGGTAGACGTTCACATCGTGTGTGACCCCGATCATCCCGACTATTATGAGTTGCTCAACATGGGTGTCCTGAGCACCGAGTACTCATACGAGTGGGGAGGTGCCACCCGTATTGACGACTCACGTGAGGGATGGAGTGAAGCGCTTGCAACTCTATTGGGTGCATTCTGGAACTGTGTAGAGGTATTGGTTCTGGATGTGAGCCTAGTGCGTCAGAAGGGCGCAAAGATTAAGACCTTTGGTGGCACTGCTGCCGGTCCCATGCCGTTAGCCAAGCTGCTAACCCAGACATCTAAACTGCTGTCTGACCGAGTAGGGACCAAGATTTCATCATTGGATGCGATGCTCATCGATCACTGGATCGGTGAGTGTGTCGTCTCTGGCAACGTCAGGCGTTCAGCACGCATGTCCATCAAGAACTGGGCAGATGAAGACATCTTCGACTTCATCAACTGCAAAGAGAACAGTGGCGAGCACTGGTCGACAAACATATCCATCGAGATTGATGATGACTTCTTCAAGGCATTAAAGCGTGGCAATACTCACGCTGAGAGCGTGTACAAGACAGCCGTAAGGGGCATGCTTACTAATGGTGAGCCTGGTTTCTACAACCGCAGTCTTGCTGAGGTTGGCGAGGTCAACCCTGTGCCATCTACCAATCCTTGTGGTGAAATCTGCTTAGAGGAATGGGAGAACTGTAACCTTGGACATGTAAACCTTGATTTCTTCTATGATGATTTCGAGGGTGCTGTAGAAGCGCACCGACTGATGACTCGCTACTTGTTGCGTGCAACTTTCGGTGACGTTCCTAACGATAAGCAGCGTGAGGTTCTGGACCGTAACCGACGCATCGGTGTTGGCCACTTTGGTTTCCACGGTTGGCTTGTCAAGCAAGGTGTTCGTTTCAGTGATAGTCACCGCAATCGCTACGTTCGTAAGACATTGCGTGACTTCTACAACACTGTCCGGAAAGAGGCTCGTCGCTATGCGTTCCAACTGCGCATCCCGGAGCCTATCAAGGTCACCACTGTAGCTCCCACCGGCACCATCTCGAAGCTCGCCGGACGCACAGAGGGCATCCATCCCATCCTGTTCAAGTACTACATCAATAGAGTTCGTTTCTCTACTGTAGACCCTGGCCAGATTCTCCAATTGGAAGAGTTTGAACGTGAGGGCTATGACATCGAGGATGACCTTTATACACCCAACACTAAAGTTGTATCATTTGTTGCCAAGAACCAGCTTCTTGATGAGGTAACGGCTCTTGGGTATGACGCAGATTATCTGGTCGAGTCTGCCGCAGAGATTCCATTGGCTGACATGTTGGCAGTGCAGGCTATGTATCAGGAGTACTACGCAGACAATGCAGTTAGCTTCACAGTGAACGTGAACCCGATGCTTGACCAAGTTATGGCTGTACAGAAGCAGTTCCAGGAGGGTGTCCCAGCATGGGAGATTGTGATGCCGTCGCCTAGTGATGCCAGAGTTGAGGAGATTATGAACACAATGGTTCATTATCTGCCACAGCTTAAGGGCACAACGCTAATGGTTGATGGTTCTCGCCCTCAGAGCCCATACGAAGCACTCACCAAAGAGCAGTATGAGATGTATCAACTCGTAATGGTTGGTGATGGCATTGATGAGGACTGCGCCAAAGGTGCTTGTCCTATACGCTGAATAATAGTATAATCTAGGGGCGGGTGACGAGCCCGCCCCGTTTCACAAAGGTTGTAATATGGATTGGGAAGAGGAATTCAAGGATATTGTTCAAGGAATTGATCTTCAAGACCTGAAAGATCCTAGATTCGATGACTTAACCCCGGAAGAAGTAAGCCGCGCAATAGTCGGTATGAATGAAGCTGCAACTTATCTAGGGCGCTATTTATTGCAGTGCATGTTCGATGATCAGACTCAGCTACCAGAAGAATTGAACGTCTTTATTCGTGAACTGGTACAGTTGACCGACACAATCTCAACAGTGCTATCGACATGCACATGTCCAGAGTGTGTTGGAGAGGATGAGGACTGCTTCTGTACTGACGAATTCATGTGTGAAGAATGTGTAAGACGACTAGAGGAATAGGATGACCGATGTCTGTATATGTGTCAAACGTGATACCGAGTCTAATCAGGCTAGAAGCAATAACAAGAGAAGTACACTGGAACGTTAGAGGTCCGGGCTTCATATCTATTCACAGATATCTTGACGAAGTGTACGCTTCAGCTGAAGCATATATTGATGAGATTGCGGAGCATGTTGTCGCCTTTTATGGCATGTCTCCCACATGGAGTGTAGAGAAGCCGTTCCAGCATTTTAGGGCTGGAGTTATCTCGGATGGTATCGAGAGAGTTGTTACAGAGATTGACTCTCTGCTAGAAATCGTGGATAGTTTGGATGATGTGTCTAGAGAAACCGAGGACATTCTGGTAAGATTGTCGCAAGACTTCCATAAGCACCGTTGGTTCTTGGTAAACGAAATCTCTGAGTAAAAGGCAGAAAGTTGACAGACAAGATAGATGTTCTCGATCAAGGTTATGTTCGTCTAGTTGACAATATGGGCGATGATCTTTCCTCTGTGAACGCAGCACGCGTCTCGTACGACAAGGAAGCTCAAGAGCTATCTCCACGCGATGAGAAGTTGCTAGGTTTCCTTCTCCGCGAAGGGCATACATCTCCCTTTAGGCACGCAGCAGTGTGCTATGAGGTGTATGCTCCTCTATTTGTGGCCAGACAGTGGTGGAAGTATGCTGTGGCTAGCTCTCATGTCGATGATCAGAATGGTTGGAATGAGTCATCACGGCGCTACATCACCGAGGAACCTGTGTTCCACATCCCAGGCATTGGTGAGTGGCGCATGAAGCCAGAGAACTCAAAGCAAGGGTCTGGTGACTTCTTTGGTGCGAGCCAAGGTATGGCCTTCACGGCTCGCTTACAGAACCTCATCGACTATTCCTTAGCAGAGTATGAGGCAGCATTAGAGGATGGTGTAGCCCCAGAGCAGGCCCGCTTATTCTTGGCGGCATATGGAATGTATGTTCGTTGGCGTTGGACTACTTCCCTACAGGGTGTGCTACATTTCTTGGGTCAACGACTAGAGCACGATGCACAGAGAGAGATACAAGAGTTCGCCAAGGCAGTTAAAGAGTTAACCTATCCGTTGTACCCAGTAACGTTTGGCGTTTTTTTGGAGAACTCAGAATGAAACTAAGCATTCAATATGTTGCTGGTCTTTTTGATGGAGAAGGCTGGTTCACTATTGCTCGAATGAAAGGTTCACACTATAGAGCAAGAAGAGAGTGGGCTTATCAGTGCAGGGCTTCTTTGGTGCTAAAAGATGAATTCATTGTGAAAGCACTGCACCACCAATACGGTGGAGCGTTTAGGGAGCAGAAGAAGCGATCAGATAATCATGCAGATTATTATATTTGGGTAGCAACTGGATTGAATGCTCTAAATTTTGCAGAGCAAGTAAGTAGTGAATTGCATATTAAGAGACCACAAGCTAATGTGCTAATTGATTTTCAGAAACAGAAGAACAATCAAGGCAACAGGCCCCTTTCTGATGGTGTATATGATTTTTATGGTGAATGTTTTGGTCAGATGAAACATCTCAATCAGAAAGGCGTAGCTCGTAATACGTCTCATATAGGAGAGAAGTGATGAACTGGTTGTTCGCGTTGGTGGCATCATTCTTCATGTTCTGGTCTATCATTCTTGTGATAGCGTCGTTCGAGATTGACAACCCTAAGATATTTTGGACGCAGCGTATACTTGCATTCATCTTCATCCTTGGCTCGCTAGGAGCAGTATATGTCCACGCATTTTCATAAGCCATATGAGGGTTGTTACTCAGATTGTCCTGAGCCGCATATGACCGAGGAAGAAGCACGCGAAAGAGACGCAGAATATGCACAGCTTGCAGAATTCTTGCGAGCAGAGAACGAGAGGCCAGATTGGGACGATTACTTTCTGGAGATAGCCACCACCGTATCTCGAAGGGCGGCGTGCACCCGGTCTCGTGTAGGTGCAGTGCTTGTGAAGGATAACAGGATTGTCTCGACCGGCTACAATGGCGCGCCCGCTGGAGAGGTCCACTGCACTGATGGCGGTTGCCCAAGAGGCAGGCTCAGTTATGATGAGTTGCCACCTAACTCTGAGTATGATAATTGCATTGCCTTACACGCCGAGATAAATTGTTTAGCATACTCCCGAGACGAAGCCAGAGGTGGTGTCATGTATGTCACCAGAGCGCCCTGCGATTGGTGCGCTAAGGTGCTTGACGCCTTTGGTGTAGAGAGGGTGGTACACCCATGAACAGCGATTTGCAAGGCCTATACAAGAAATACATAGTGTACAGAACAGACGGACGTGATGGGCCAGGGCAAGATAAGTGTAATGCCGAGTACTTTGTGCTAGACCTGATGAATGATAAATATGCACTTGAAGCATTAGATACATATGTCAGGGCTTGTGAAGAAAAGCACCCGCAATTAGCTAAAGATCTTCGCAGTAGATACTTGGATAAGTCATGAATGACCACGTATACCCTGTTGAGTTCGTAGAGGTCATGGATAACGGTCACATCCTATTTGATGTTGACCTTGGATTTGGCATTAGGAATATGCGACCATTCAAACTCTTCGCAAATGGCAGACATACGTATGAGCATGCGTGGGACTCGGTTGCTTCCTGGCTTAGTGGGGCAGATGAGATTCTAGTCAAGTCGGTTCGTCCTCGCATCGGGCAGTATTATGCAGACATCACATTTCGACGCGGAGAAGAGTGGTACAATGTCAGTAAGCTCTTAGTCGAGAATCGTCTAGTATGGGATAAGGCCAATGCCAGCAAGTAGAGTGAACTACGTGGTTCTGTATAAGAACGAGAGTCAGGTGTTCGGTGCCGCATCCAAGGAGGT
>PWLF01000293.1 GCA_003559475.1 Bacteroidales bacterium | reverse complement strand
TCTCCAATCAAAATTACAAGCTGTGGCTGCTCTAAGAAAAGTATTATGTCCCGGAGTATCTGTATCAACACAAGCATTTGCTTCGCTAGTCGGACTATTTCTTTCCTGATGTCCGTCATCACCTCTGCCCCATTGGAATAAATGCCCGTAAAAGTCGGAATCAGTATATGATGATGGTTCATCAGTATCAGAATCATCATCATCATATTCAATAGCTCCTAAATTTCTATCCATCCAGCAAGTTCCGTTTTCTCCTTTTGTAGTGCGATAAGTAACTTCTTCACCCCTGTAAGTAAATGTAACTGTTTCCATACCTTCACATGGCTCAGGGTCAAAGCATAAATCAACCGTTTCAACTTCAATCTCATTTGAAGCTTCAGAAGTTCCACAATCGTTTACTGCATAAACCCTGTAGTAATAAATCGTTTCCCCTTCTAGATCTGTTACCTGATGTGATGTCACATCTCCCACATTATTTTGTTCATAACCATCAACATAGTCGGATTCAGAAAAATCTTCACAAGTTGAAACATCAAGTAAATAGTGGTCTGCTCCAACAACACTTTGCCAGTTTGCAGTAAATCTATCACCTTCGACATCAGTAGCATCTTCAGCTACCGGAGCATCAGGCTTTTCTTTATCAACAGTTAATGACAATGTTCTGCTTTCACCTTCACCGCAAGCATTTTCAGCAGATACCGTTATATCTCCATCATCTCCTACATCACCTACGGTTACTGTTATTTCTGAAGTAGAACCACCATCTGTAATAGTCCAACCACTTGGAACACTCCAGCTATAAGATGTAGCACCTGAAACTTCAGGTACACTATAAAGCTCACCGGTAGCATTAGCACACGGAGAAGAAGCTCCTGAAATAGGATCCGGCTGAGAAGGTCTATCACAACACCAAAACTCATGCCATTCTCCTCCAATATAAGTCTCAAAGCATTTTTTGTCTTTGTTGTAAATCAAAAGAGACTCTGCATCACTATCTAAAACATCTTCCATATTATCCCTTTCAGAAGTGCTCATTCGAGGAATTAAAAGACCTTTATCTGTTGAAATTAATTCTAAAATTGCAGAAGGATGAGACTCAAAACCTTCATGACTAATTGATACTTGAGCGAAATTTGACAATGAATATGCAAGCATTAAACTTACAGTCAGGATTAGCTTTGTAAAATGTTTTAGTTTAATCATTTTTGAAAATTTTTGGTTTTTAATATATTTAAAAATTTAGATAATTTATTATAAATTTTAATAACAAACAAATATAAATCATTCTTTTTAAAACTAAAAATTTTTAACCAAATATATTTGATTTTTGTTATATATACAACGCATTTGTTTTATTTTGTTAAATTTAAAACAGTCTATATTATAAAAAGTAAAAAAGTGTTGCAAGAAGCATTTACTTATTATTGATTTTTGAGTTAAAATAAAGAACGATTTTAAAAAAATTATGCAAACAAAAAAATTAACTTAATCTTTAATTCAAAAAATTCTAATAATTTATAAATGCATTCTTGCAACACTCTTTTTTTATTATTCCCTTAAATTTCTAAAACAAATTAAAAATTCTAACCCAAGCTAAACATAATTTTTTTAACAGATATACATCTGACTTTGTATATTTAGCCATTTTGAAGTCGAAATGTGTTTGTATGACAAAAATATTGAATATAATTTTATACAACTCTGTTATACACCACAAGATTCATGAATCTTGTGGTGTATAACAGAGCCGATTATTGCTTTATTAATATCTTTAAAAACCTTAATCATAGATAGGCTTGAATAAAAAATGTTTTACAGCAAAGATTTAAAAAGTAATTGAAGTCAACCACTTTGTAAATAAAATTTTTAAAATGGTTGCATTTTTGAGTTTAAGAAGAAATTATGTTTGTTTTTATATTAAACTTTTTAATTAATATATGATTTAATTTTAGGCTTTCTTAAATATATAAAAAATAAAAGTGTTAAATTTGATAAAAATTAAATAAGATTTAAACAATAATTTATGGCTGTACTTCTAGTTAATTATTTAGTTTTTGCATTGGCAGTAATACCAATAATATTTGCTATCCTGTTATTATTAGAAAAAGATATTTCAAAAAAAATATTTGGAGCATTTTTTATTGTAACTTTTCTATGGATTATTTCTCTTATTTTTCATAATGTTTTTTACATTTCGCATGATATAATTATTTTTAATTTTATTAAATATTCAGATAACTTCTTCTTTTTCTTTTTTTCAATTAATACGATTCCTTTTTATTATTTATATGTAAAATCAGTCATTACAGAAGGATTCAAATGGAATAATAAATATTTAATTCACTTTTTGCCTTCTTTTATTTATCTATCTGCAGTATTAACCGTATGTGTAATTAACTATCATTTCTTTTATATAGATATGAGGGAAAAAATTCGATATTTAAATAATATTGCAAGCATTGTTTACTATCTTAAAGTACTAATTTATACCATATTTATTGTCTTAATGTTCATTAAGCATCAAAACAAACTCAAAAACTACTTTTCTTATAAAAGCAATAAAAAAAATCTGAACTGGTTAAAAGTTTTGCTGATTTTTTTTGTTATAATATCAATTCTTGATTTTTTGGTGGTTTACCATTTTGATTTTAACACCCATTTAAAAATGATAATATTTATAATTTTACCACAATATTTTTACCATACAACCATTGGCATTTTAAGTTTAAAACAACCAAAAATATACTATGGAACAGAAGAAAATGATTTCCCTTTAACAGAAAAAAAGGAACATTTGTCAGATGAAAAATCAAAAGAAGTTTTTAATAAAGTAATCATGTTAATGGAAGAAAAACAGTTATTCAAGAAGCCTGATTTATCAATTTATTCTATTTCAAAAGAATTAGATATTAATATGAGGTATATTTCTTATTCCATTAATAGAGAAGCAAAAACAAATTTTTTAGACTTTATTAACGCTATGCGAGTTAAGGAAGCTGAGAAGCTTTTAAAAAATAAAGTTTATAATGATTACACAATTGAATATATTGGAAGCGAAGCAGGATTTCGCTCACAACAATCATTTAATTTTTGGTTTAAAAGACTTATGGGAACTACTCCTTCTAATTACAAAAAATCATTATCTAATACTAAATGATTTCTTTAAATAAAACAAGCCAATTCCCTTTTTAACAAAAAATAGTTACTTTCACAACTTAATATATTAATCATTAAGTTTTAACTTATCAAATTAGACCTGTTATACAAGCCTTTTATTAACGGATAAAAACAAATGGCAAATATTATACTATCCAACGACGGGGTTAATCAAAAGTGTTTCCCCTGTTAAGTCTGTTTTGTTTGGCTGGGATTTATTCTTTGATGCAACGTACAGAATACCCTAATCCTCTCCAATTACTGTCAGGAAAAGAAAAGTTACTAGTAAAACATATGAAATTTGCTTTAGCATTATCTACATCATCCGTGGTGCTCGACCAGTAGTTACCCCAATCGCCAACATACGAGCTAATAGGACCAAGCGTCTGACGAAAACCGGCAACCGTTAATTTAAGCGGAGACTCGTAAGCACCATACCGATCATCTGAATTCCAACTGTCCATTTCATCATTCCACTCATCTATCGTAGGAACACGCCACCCATCAGGGCAAGGATTGTTTAATATTGAACCGTTATCAACCTGCCATAAATTATCGTTATGCCCCTCCCGCCAATCAAGAGGAGGCTCTCCGGTAGTTATAAAGTCATTATGACCCGGATTATCTTCAGTAGCTAAATCTGATCTTTCCCCGGACTTACTCTCGTAACTATCAGAGCCATTCCACTCAATAAATTGATGATTATCATCTAAACGTCCCCATTGAAATAAACCTCCATAAGCATTATAATCATCAAAACTTTCTGCTACTTGACTTGCACCCAAGTTACGATCTAGCCAACAACTACCTGAGCTTGCTACAATACCAAAACCTTCAGGAGCGTCAACACCTTTACAAGGGTCATAACACCAAAACTCATGCCATTCACCTCCAACATAAGTTTCAATGCATTTTTTTTCTTTGTTGTAAATTAAAAGAGACTCTGCATCACTATCTAAAACATCTTCCATATTATCCCTTTCCGAAGTGCTCATCCGAGGAATTAAAAGACCTTTATCTGTTGAAATTAATTCTAAAATTGCAGAAGGATGAGACTCAAAACCTTCATGACTAATTGATACTTGAGCGAAATTTGATAATGAATATGCAAGCAGTAAACTTGCAATCAATATTTGCTTTGTAAAATGTTTTGGTTTAATCATTTTCTTTGAAAATTATTTTTAATAATAAAAAATCTAAATGCTATTTTATAAATACAAAATTAATAAGGCTCTAGACTATGAAATTATTTTTAAATATTTGTTATTGTTGTTATTGTTGAAACGGGAAATAACTCTTTTTTTAGAGTTATTCTCGTTTCAATAATATAACTAGTTCTTTGAATAACTGTTCTTCTGACTTTTTCCAGCGCCACTCACATTCTTTAAGATGTAAGTCAAAATGAATTTTTACTCCGTTAAATTTTGATAAACGACGCTTTGTAAAACTCCAAAAGGATTCTATACCATTTATATGAATTCCTTTGCCATTGGAGAAGTTTTTAGATTTGTTGATGCGAAAATGCTTATTGTAACCAACATCAACTAGTCCATCATATCCTCTCCAACCATCAGAGTAAACAATAGCTTCTGGACTTACTCTTTTGAGAATTAATTTTTGAAGCGTTTTACGGCTACTATCAGGAATAATTTCTGTGAATACTTGTCCATCTCGCTCAAATATTCCAAACACAGGTCGTTTCCAAGTACCTCGACCTCGTTTGTGTAATCCTACTTTACCTCTAATGCGTTTAGAACCAAAGTAGGCTTCATCAAACTCAACTTGCGAGGTAATAATAATAGATTGCAAATCTTCTATCCTGGAACGATAAATAGCTTCCCTAAAAAGCTTATAAAATCGGTTAATAGTATTTCTATTTATTCCTATTAAATAAGCCACTTTACTAGCTTCAATATCAGCGCAAAAATGTCTAAGAACTTTTTTTATTTTATAATTACTTAATTTACTATATTTTATTAGGATCATAAGACAAAATTAATGTTTTTTCTAGTCTTAAGCCTTATTAATTCTAAACAAATACAGCCCTGACTTCCGGGGCTGTATTTTTATAAAGCGGTGGCTTACTTTTACTATTATATTTCATGCTTCTATATTATAGTAATAGAGTCGTCAACTAGAGAAATGTAAAATTATTGGCTACGATTTTTTAACTAAATGTTTTAAGTAAACTGTTTAATATAAATTATAAATTCTATTTAGTTTAATGCCAATTAATTGGATATTTTATTTCAGCATATCCAATATAAAAATTACTAAAATTATTTGTTTCAGCCATATACCAAACACGGATTTTATTATTCTCAATTAATACAGCAGGAGCTATAAGACCGGATTCTTCCCAATCATAATTTTTTACTATAATCGGCTCAGGATAAACTTCCCATGGCCCAAAAGGATGGTCTGAACGTGCTAAACCAATGAATGATTTATTGTGTGCAATATCGCTTGTAAAGAATAAATAAAACATTCCATCAGGAGTCTTTATAAGTTCAGCTTCTCTTGGATTGTCTATGGACCAACTAACATCTGAATTGCTTATTAATATTTGTTCATCTTTTTGCCAATTTATCCCGTCATTAGATATTGCTCCAAATAAGCCATATCCATGATTATCAAGCGCCCATCCTGTATAAATCATGTAGTATATGTTTTTGTATTTTATTATCGAAGGACTAAATAGCCCATCAATATCAACATCGCTATCCGGTAATAGTATTGGGTCGTCAAGAAACCTTTCAAAAACAAGCCCATCATCTGATTTAGCTACTCCAATTTTACCTTTGGCTGTAATGGTATTTACTCCATCTACTTCCTCGCTATATCCTGCGTAATACATAAAATATTCATTGGCTATTTTTTTTACAAAAGCTGTCTCTAGAATCTTATCCCAATCATTATTATTATTTTCAAGAGCAACGCTTTCACCATAGTATAATGGCTTGGCATAATCCCAGTTTATACCATCTGAAGACTCTGCAACGCTTATAACTACTTGAAGATTCTCAGGATTGTCGCCATCTCCATCACCTGTTATTAATAATGAAGTGTAATACATTAGAAGTTTATCACCCACTCTAATTATTGAAGGGTCGCCTGCCAACCAGTTGCCTTCCCAGACGATTGTTGGATGTTTTACTGCAATTCCCGAATATCCATTATCAGGGGCATTATCTTTTTCGCAATTAGTAAAAATAATAATTATTCCAATTATTAAAAAAATATAATAATTTAGTTTGTTTTTATGCAACCCTTTATGATTATTATACATAACGATAATTCCTAAGTATTTTATAAATTTTAAAAAATATAGATAGTGCGAATATTAAACAAAAATTAAATATTATAGTTTAATAGCAATATTTCTTTAATCTTGGACTAATAGAAATAATAATTTCTATATATTATTATTTACAAATATACATTAAAATATCTGAAAAGGAATATGGGTATTTATTGATAGTGTCCACAAAAACGTATCTACGATTTTATTTTTGCTCCGATAATTAACTGCCCTAAAGCAATACCCGCATCATTGGTAGGGATTTTTGAATTTGAATATATTTGCAAACCATGTTTTGATAAATCGTTTTCAACTTTTTCGGTTAGATATTTGTTTTGAAAAATTCCTCCTGACAACGCAACCTTTTTTATACTTCTTTCACTGCTTATATCTTTTACAGTATCAGTTATAACTTTAGCAATTGTATTGTGAAAACAAGCTGATATATAACCGGCAGATTTATTATTTACAATATCTGAAACGATTTCTTTAATCATAGGCTCAAAAGATATTGTTTCTTTATGAACAAAAGGGTAGGTATTACTAATTTTGCTGTCAATTATAGATTCAAGTCTCATGGGGGCTTCAGCATGAAATCTGCTTTTGGTGCATAAGTTTATCATAGCACTTACGGCATCAAACAATCGCCCTGCTCCTGAAGACAGAGGAGTGTTAATTTTTTCATCAATTGCTTTGCAAACATATGCGATTTTTTCTTTTTCAATATTATCAAGGAAAGGTAATTTTATTTTTAAAAAATAATTTCCATAAGTTTTGTAAAGATAAGATACAGCCATTCTCCAGGGCTCGTATGTAACCATATCTCCTCCCGGCAGAGGCATATATTCAAAATGGCTTATTCTTTCATATTCTTTAAAATCGCAAACAAAAAACTCGCTTCCCCATATTTTTTTATCATCTCCATATCCCGTGCCATCAAAGGAAACTCCTATTACAGGCTCCTCTATATGATTTTCTGCCATGCATGAAGCGATATGTGCATGATGATGTTGAACAAAGATAACGGGTAAATCGTATTCCTCAGAATATTTAGTTGACAGGTAATCAGGATGCATATCTGTTACAATATGAGTTGGCTCAAATCTAAAAAGCTTTTTGTACTTGTTAATAGTTTCAGTAAAAAATTCGTAAGTTTCAATATTCTTAATGTCTCCGATGTGTTGACTCATTATGGCTTGGTTATCTTTTCCAATACAGAAACAGTTTGCAAGCTCAGCTCCGGTTGCAAGTATCCCGTTTACATTTAAAGAAAGGTTTACAGGAGCGGGGGAATATCCCCTTGAGCGTCTAAAAACGCGTTCTTTATTATTTATTATTGAAACAACCGAGTCGTCGGCTCTATTATGAATATCCCGATTATATACTAACACGCTGTCACAAATTTCTTTCAGGGTTTTTAGAGCTTTATTATTTTCTGTAATTATCGGCTCATCCGAAATATTGCCACTTGTAAGAACAATAGCTTTAAGGTTTGGCTCTTCAAACAGTAGGTAATGTAAAGGCATATAAGGCAGCATGGCACCTATGGTATTAAAACCGACATTAACAGAAGGAGCGAGCGGCTTTTTCCCTTCTAACAAAACAATTGGTCTTTTCAAAGAAAGTAATGAATCTTCTTCTTTTTTGCTAACATAAGCATATTCCTTAAGAGTAGTTATGTTTTTAAACATAACTGCAAAAGGTTTTCCTTCGCGGTTTTTAGATTTTCTAAGGCGTGAAACAGTATTTTCGCAAAATGCATCACAAGCAATAAAGAAGCCCCCGAGACCTTTAATGCCGACAATTTGCCGGTTTTTTAAAAGCTCTATGGTTTTTTTAATTATATCTTTTTGATTAGATATTATTTCATTACCGGTATGCAGTTCGTATTTTGGTCCGCAATTTTCACATGCAATAGGTTGGGCATGAAATCTGCGGTCTAATATGTTTTCGTATTCTGCTTTACAGTCAGAACACATTTTGAATGATTGCATTGTAGTCTCATTTCTGTCGTAGGGAAGGTTTTTGATAATTGTAAATCGAGGTCCACAATTAGTACAGTTTATAAAGGGATAATTTATCCGGTTTGATTGCTTTTTCATGTCTTTAAGGCAATCATTACAAACAGCAATATCGGGGCTAATATCTGTTATTGCACTTGAGATGGATGAACTTTTGATTATTTTAAAGTCGGAAAATTTTTTATTATTGGTTTCAATATGATATAAAGATTCTATTTGTGAGGCAGGAGGTGCAGATTCTTTAATTTTTTTGATAAAATCAAGTAATTTTTCGTAAGAGCAATTTAATATTATAAACACGCCGTTATTTCGGTTTTCTACGGTTCCTTTAAGCTTATTCTCCATAGCCAACTTGTAAATAAAAGGACG
>PWLF01000010.1 GCA_003559475.1 Bacteroidales bacterium | reverse complement strand
GCAGTAAAGTCAATATCTGCAGTTTCAGCCACGAGAATATCTGTTGGGATTTCTGTTACGCCTACTTCTGCTGATAATGTACCGCTTTTATCTGAGCCGTATGTAATAATATGAGCATCCTGTAGTCCCGGTGCGGGGTCTTGAGGATTATCTGTAAGGTAAGGATAAGATACCTCGTAGTTGCTTGCTATGATAGACCAGGTATCGTCAAAATCCCAGTCTGCAGCATCAAATGGAATCTGCAATTTCATCTCAGCGGTGGTTAAGCCGGTAGCATATTCGCCCGGTTCGCCGCCTGTTGAACTTGCCTGTGATGTTTGGGTATCCCAGAAGTTGTTTGACATGGTTGCACCATCAACAACCGAGCCGCAAAAACCTTTATCGGCAAGAAACTCTTCCGTTTCAGTGCAATATACTGAACCGGTGGAATAGCTGTTGGTTATTGTGTTTTCATTATTATTGCCAATAAAACCCCCGACCCTTTCGTCATCTCCGCTGATGCGTGTAACGTTTACCATAGCATAGCAATTATTTATCTCTCGATTGCCACCAGGAGTAAGAACCCCTGCAAAACCGCCGACTTGACTCACTGCCTCAACTGTTCCTATCACATAGCTGTATTCTATTATTGTTTCAAATCCAAAAACATATCCCACTAAACCTCCGGTTTCAATTTGACCTTCAACACTAACACCTGAAGCATAGCAGTAATTAATTTCGCTTTCTACTAAATCTCCTATCAATCCACCAACACCCATATCTCCAACTACATTAATATCTATAGCATAACTATTGTTGATTTCTGAATTATTTGCAACACCAATCAATCCACCAAAAGCTACTCCACCACCACCATTACCATAAATCATCCCTCCTGTAGCATAGCAGTTAGTAACAATACTTTCTACTAAATTACCAACGAGTCCGCCTACCGAACCGATTCCAATAACCGAACCGTCAATTTCCACACCAAGGTCGAATATCTCTCCATTATTAATCATGCCAAAAAGTCCCACATTCCAACTATCCTCTCTGTCAATCCACAGCCCGTAAATTATGTTATTACCACCATCAAAAGTGCCTCTGAACTCGTCTCCCAAATCCAGCCCAATCGGCAGCCAACCATCATCGCCCCACATATCATACCCTGCACCGCCTTCGGCAAGATAGTCAGTTAAGTCAACATTATTCATTAATATAAAGTGTACGTCTTCATTTTCTTCACCAAGGAATTGGCGAACATTGTTGAGCTGTTGTGCGTTGGTGATTTGCCATGGGTTACCCTCGCTACCGTCGCCGTCTTCAAAAAGTGTTTTAAAACTCACAGTAACCGTAATATCCTCAGTAATATCAGGATAAGTAAAGGTGTTTCCTGTTTCGGCTTGCGGGATTCCATTTACAAACCATTCATCAACTTCATAATATTCATCAGGAGTTGCAGTGAAAGTAATATCTGCAGTTTCAGCCACAAGAATATCCGTTGGAATTTCTGTTACGCCTACTTCTGCTGATAATGTGCCGCTTTTATCTGAGCCGTATGTAATAATATGAGCATCCTGTAGTCCCGGTGCGGGGTCTTGAGGATTCTCCGTAAGGTAAGGATAAGATACCTCGTAGTTGCTTGCTACGATAGACCAGGTATCATCAAAATCCCAGTCTGCAGCATCAAATGGAATCTGCAATTTCATCTCGGCGGTGGTTAAGCTGGTGGCATATTCGCCTGTGTCGCCACCTGTTGAAGTTGCCTGTGATGTTTGGGTATCCCAGAAGTTGTTGGACATGTGGAAACTTACGCCATCACTTACTCCACCACAGAAACCTTTATCGGCAAGAAACTCTTCCGTTTCAGCGCAATATACTGAGCCGGTGGAGTAGCTGTTGGCTATTCTGCCTTGGTTATTATTGCCTACAAAGCCACCGACATTTCCACTATTTCCACTTCTGCGAGTTATATCTACCTTGGCGTAGCTGTTATTTATTTCACCATATATGTTAATACCCACTAATCCACCAACTCTAAATATTCCCTCAATACTTCCTATGGCATACGAATTGTTAATATCTGAATACTCTAATTCTCCAACCAGTCCTCCAACTTCACCACCCTCAATCCCTTCAACCGTAATACCTATAGCGTAGCAATTGTAAATTTGTGAATATTCTGCAATACCAAACAATCCACCAACCGAATACCCTATACCTATAATCTCTCCTCCTTCAACAAATACGTTTGCAATATTATCACATTCATGAAGATATCCGGATAATGCTCCTACATGGTTGTTTCCAATTACTGAACCATTTATCTCCACACCAAGGTCAACTATCTCTCCATAATTAATCATGCCAAAAAGCCCCACATTGTTTGTGCTTCCCCTGTCAATCCACAGCCCGGTAATCCTGTTATTACCTCCATCAAAAGTGCCTCTGAAATCGTTTCCCCAAGTTGTTCCTATTGGCAACCAACCGTCATCGCCCATATCGGGGTAACTATCAATAAAATCGCCCAGGTCAACATTATTCATTAATATAAAGTGCTTGTCATTGTGGGCTACACCAAGGAATTGGCGGACATTATTGAGCTGCTCGGCGTTGGTGATATGCCAGGGGTTACCTGCGCTACCATCGCCGTCTTCAAAAAGTGATTTAAAACTTGCAGTAACCGTAATATCGTCTGTAAGATCGTGATAAGTAAAGGTGTTTCCTATTTCGGCTTGCGGGTTTCCATTTACAAACCATTCATCAACCCCATAATATTCATCAGGAGTTGCAATGAAAGTAATATCTGCACTTTCAGCCACTAGAATATCTGTTGGAATTTCTGTTACGCCAACTTCTGCTGACAATGTACCGCTTTTATCTGAGCCGTATGTAATAATATGAGCATCCTGCCGTCCCGGTGCAGGGTCTTGCGGATTATCCGTAAGGTAAGGATAAGATACCTCTCCGTCGCTTGCTACGATAGACCAGGTATTTTCAAAATCCCAGCCTGTAGCATCAAATGGTATCTGCAGTTTCATCTCTGTGGTGGTTAAGCCGGTAGCATATTCGCCCGGCTCGCCGCCTGTTAAACTTGCCTGTGAGGTTTGGGTGTCCCAGAAGTTGTTGGACATATCAAAGTTACCGCCTCCATTTACTCCACCACAAAAACCTTTATCAGTAAGAAACTCTTCCAGTTGGGAGCAATACACTGAGCCGGTTGAATAGCTGTTAGTAATTCTGTTTTGACTATTATAGCCGGCAAAGCCCCCCACACTGAGGTTTCCTCCGCTGACGCGTGTAACATTTACCATAGCATAGCAGTTATTTATCCCTCCATTACCAGAAGAAAGAACACCAACAAAACCGCCAATAAAGGCTTCTGCCTCAGCTGTACCTATAGCATAGCTGTTCTCTATTGTCGCATCTCCAGAAACATTTCCAACTAATCCTCCCGTCATACCTATACCTTCAACACTAACACCTGAAGCATAGCAATAATTGATTTTAGTGTTTTCTGCCTCTCCTATCAATCCACCAACTTCAGTAAATCCAACCACATTAATATCTGTAACGTAACTATTATTGACTTTTGAATCATAAGCCGTACCAATCAACCCACCAAAACCACTACTAAAACTACCACTACCATCAATCTCTCCTCCTGTAGCATAGCTGTTAACAATCAAACTTCCTATTATATAGCCAACCAGTCCGCCTACATAACTATCCCCAATTATCGAACCATCTATTTCCACACCAAGGTCGTATATCTCTCCATTAAAAATAATGCCAAAAAGTGATACATGGTTGTCACTTCCCCTATTAATCCAAAGCTCGGAAATCATTTTATTATTACCATCAAAAGTACCTCTGAACTCTTCTCCCCATTCTAGTCCAATCGGCAACCAACCGTCATCGCCCATATCAGGGTGACTATCAATAAAATCGCCAAGGTGAATGTCATTCATCAAGATAAAGTACTTGTCGTTATGATCATCGCCAAGATAATTTCGAACATTGTTAAGATGTTCGGCTGTAGTTATTTGCCATGGGCTACCCGGTTCCCAGGTTCCTCCTGCAAATTCATCTGCCATCAAATTCCCGCCTAGCAGGAAGATGGCTGTTAATAAGAGTAGAATTTGATTTTTCATAATTTTTTTTAATAGTTAAATATTTTAATTTTAATAAAAACCCTATAAACAGTACGACTATTGTTTTTTTAATTAAGCAAAGATAATATTAAAAATTTTATTAACAAATTTTGTTAAAAATAGGTAAAAATTTTATATTCTATTAAAAAAAGGTTCACGCAAAGGCCGCGAAATGATTAAATGCGAAAGTTCGCAAAGGATTTGGTTTTCAGATTATTGCAAGGATTCTATAATTGTTGATTTTTTTCTTTTGCGACCTTACCGTATCTTTTATTTTGCGGACTTTGCGTGAAACTAAAAGTAGAAAGTAAGATTAATTATTTAAATATTCTTAATTTCTCTTAAAATCTTAATGTTTTAATTTAAAACCATTCAAGTGAACCGATATCTGATATCTTCTAAATACCCGTAAAGTAGAAAAATCCTCTTATTTTACTACCCTTATATGCCTTAGAATAATTTCCACACAAAAAAACACATTAACTTGTATTTTATTAAAAAGCTTTTTATATCTTAGCACTCAATTTTAATTTAACCCAAACCTTAATCTTATGTTAGTAAAAACCTATGGTAGTGCGGTTTACGGAGTTAATGCCACAGTAATAACCGTAGAAGTTGATATTTCTCAAGGCGTTAGTTTTCACATGGTAGGGCTCCCCGATAACGCCGTAAAAGAAAGTCATCACAGAATCAGTTCGGCTCTTAAGAACAACAGTTATCGAATTCCAGGCAAAAAAATAATTGTAAATATGGCTCCTGCCGACATTCGCAAGGAGGGGTCTGCTTATGATTTAACAACAGCTGTAGGCATTCTTGCTGCAAGCGACCAAATCAAATCAGAAAAAATTCATGAATTCATTATCATGGGAGAATTATCTCTTGATGGCAGTTTGAAGCCCATAAAAGGTGCCTTACCAATTGCTATCAAAGCCGAAAAAGAAAATTTTAAAGGATTTATTCTCCCAGCAGCTAATGCAAGAGAAGCAGCTGTAGTAAACGGCATAGATATATATGGAGTAGAATCTATAAAAGATGTTATTGAGTTTTTTAATGAAAAAAAGAAAATTGAGCCATTAAAGATTAACACTAGAGAAGAGTTTATTTCACGTTTGAATGATTACGATGTAGATTTTTCAGATGTTAAAGGTCAGGAAAACATCAAGCGTGCTTTTGAGATAGCTGCAGCCGGAGGTCATAATCTAATAATGATCGGCGCCCCCGGTTCGGGAAAAACTATGCTTGCAAAGAGATTACCAACAATATTGCCGCCTCCCTCTCTAAAAGAAGCATTAGAAACAACAAAAATCCATAGTGTTGCGGGAAAGCTTACAGGCAAAGACTCTCTTTTACCTGTAAGACCTTTCAGAGCTCCTCATCATACTATCAGTGACGTTGCTTTGGTCGGTGGTGGTTCTTTTCCTCAACCGGGAGAAATATCCCTGGCTCATAACGGCGTGTTGTTTCTTGACGAGCTGCCGGAGTTTAAAAGAACGGTTCTTGAAGTTCTGAGGCAACCTCTGGAAGACAGAATAATTACCGTATCAAGAGCAAAACTATCTGTTGAATATCCTGCCGGATTTATGCTTGTATCCTCAATGAATCCATGCCCGTGCGGTTTTTATAACCACCCCGAAAAAGACTGCGTTTGTTCGGGAGGAGTTGTGCAAAAATACCTTAACAAAATATCCGGACCTCTGCTTGACCGTATAGATATACATATTGAAGTAACTCCGGTGCCCTTTAAAGAGCTTTCAGAATTAAAACCTTCCGAAAATAGTAAAACAATCAGAGAAAGGGTGATAAAAGCACGAGATATTCAAGAAGAAAGATATAACAATATTGAAGGCATTCACTGCAACTCTCAAATAACTTCCAAAATATTACGTAATGTATGTAAAATTGATTCTGCCGGAAGTCTTTTGCTAAAAACTGCAATGGAAAAATTAGATTTATCTGCGAGAGCTTACGACAGGATATTAAAGGTTTCAAGAACTATAGCAGACCTTGATGGCAGCAAAGATATAAAACCCGAGCACCTTGCTGAAGCCATACATTTTAGAAGTCTTGACAGAGAAAGCTGGGCAGGATAAATGAAGTCTTTATCTTTTTCTGAATTTTTTAAAATATATTTAATTAAAAAAACAATAGTTTCTATTTATTTGCGTATATATGTGAAAACCACATTATTAAATTTTTATTTAAATATTTATTGAGAAAAGCATACCTTTGATGTGCATTTTTTAAATTAATCTTTTTGTAATGACATTTAAAGAGTTTATTAAAAGCAAATATTTTTTTATTCAGCTGGGATTAGCAGCTATTTTATTTGTCATAATTCTTTGGTTATCGTTAAGGTTTTTAGATTTATATACATTACATGGGCATTCTATTGAAGTTCCTGATCTTGAGGACTTAAAAAAAGAAGAGGCAATAACAATAATCAATGATTTAAACTTAAACTATACAATAAGGGATTCTATTTATGATCAAGATAGAGAAAAAGGATCCATCGCTGCTCAAGATCCACTGCCCGGCAATGAAGTAAAACGAGGCAGAAATATTTACCTTACTATGGTAGCAACCATGCCTGAAAAAGTTACTATGCCTGACTTAACCGATCTTTCATTAAGACAAGCCATATCTATTCTCAACAATCATGGATTAAAAGTAGGCGAATTAAAACATGTTCACCACATTGCAAAAAATGCCGTAGTTGACCAAAAATTTAAAGATGGGACAATTAATCCCGGCACTCTGGTAGAAAAAGGCACTCATATAGACCTTATTTTAGGCAAAGGGTTATCAGAATCTGAAACTCCTACACCTTTTGTAATTGGGAAAACACGAGAAGAAGCTCTTATGGAAATAAACCGCGCTTCTCTTAATATTGGCAAAGAAGAATATTTAGATGATGATTCTACCAATGTTAGAGTATATAAGCAAAATCCGGGGGTAATTGAAGAAACCGTATATTTAAGATTAGGAAGTACGGTAGATTTATATTACAGGTCTGAGGAAACATTTGATTTTGAAAGCTATTTAGAAGAAATTATGCAAGTTGACGTACCAATTTTGTATGGAAAATCCGTTGAAGAAGCACACGAAGCCATTAAAAATGCAGCTCTTGTTATTGGCAAAGAAGTATTTGAAAATAATGTCAGCAAAGAAAATGCAAAAGTATATGACCAAAATCCCGATTATTTTGAATCACCTAAAATCAAAAGAGGCGAAAAAATAAATATATGGTATAGAGCTATTGAAGATTTTGATGAAGATATTGAAAGCCCTTTATATGAACTTGACAGATATAAAGAAGAAAATGAGAATAATGAGTTTTAAACAAATATTTTTATTATTTATTATAATCTTCTGCTTTTCCCAAATAACAGGGCAGGAAAGTATTGTGCCTTTAAATTATAACCCGAAAAAAAATGGACAAACTACTAAAACAAATAAATCCCATTATGATAAAAACGATACTGTTTTAAAATTACCTTTTTTTGAAGATTTCTCTTATAAAGGACCTTATCCTGATAATAATTTATGGGTTGACAGTTTCGTTTACATTAATTCATATTACCCAAAACATCCTGTTTCTATTGGCGTAGCTACTTTTGATGCTTATGATCAGCATGGTAAAGTTTATGGGCATGCTTCTGAAAACAGATATCAGTTTGTGGCAGACCACCTTACAAGTCATAAGTTAAGACTTGATTCTATCTTCAAACCTGAACAAAAAGAATTAGGACCTAACGACTCTGTTTATATTAGTTTTTACTATCAGCCACAGGGGATTAGTAATGCTCCGGCAGACAGAGATTCACTCGTTCTTGAATTTTTACATACCCCCGGTCATCATGTTTCTGAAAAAAACGAAAATGGCAATGATACTACTTGGGTAGAAGACAAGTGGGTTAGTATCTGGAGTACAGAAGGCGAAACATTAAGCAATTTTTCCAATGACACTTTACCTTATTTTAAAAGAGTAATGATACCCATAACTGATACAGAATATTTTAGGGATGATTTTCAGTTTAGATTTAAAAATTACGCCAGTTTTCCCATTGAAAAAACGCCTACAAATTATTCAGGAAATAGGAGTATATGGAATATTGATTACATAACAATTGACTATAATCGTAGCCTGGCTGACACTTCTTATTACGATATAACTTTTGCAAAACCCGCTGAATCCATGCTCAGCAGATATACCGCAATGCCTTGGTCTCATTATATTCAAAATCCTGATTCTCATTTAAAAGAAACCCTTAATGTCGCTATTAAAAATCTTCATAATGAAGAGCATAATTATACTTATAGATACTTTATAAAGGATGAATTGCAAAATATTATAAGAACATATTCGGGCGGAGACTGGAACATTGGACCTTTTTATGAGTATGGCTACCAGGATTTTGAGCCTCATTCCAATCCATTGGTATTAAACGACCCCTTCCCTGTCGAGCCGGCTGAAAAAAAGCATTTTCAAATAGTTCATGCTATTAAAGAAGGAGCCACAGGTGATAATCGTAGAAGAAATGATACGATTAAATTTGACCAAATATTCCATAACTATTTTGCTTATGATAACGGCGTTCCAAATGCTTCTTATATCATAACAGGATTTGAGCCGCAATCAGCAACAAAATTTGTTATGAGCCATCTCGATACTCTTTATGGAATTGACCTTTATATTAATCAAACACTAAATAATGTTGACAACGGACCCTTCAAATTTGTTGTTTGGGAAAGCCTTGAACCGGAAGAAATAGTTTATGAATCTGAGATAATTATTCCGGAACATGATGACGAAAGAGGTAGTTTTTTTTCATATATCCTCGATGAATTTATTGAACTTGAGGGTTCTTTTTACGTAGGCTGGCGTCAAACAAGCCCGAATATTCTAAATGTTGGGTATGATCTTACAAGCTCTGCCGGTAATAATATTTTTTATAACATAGATGGGCAATGGTTTCCTTCAATGTACGACGGAGCAATAATGATAAGACCAATTGTCAGTCAAAAACCGGACGGAACAAATATCAAAAATACATAGTTTTCTTTAAACGTAAATATTTATCCCAACCCGGTCACAAAAGGCTTTTTTAATATTGATTTAGATAATGAATTAAATAAAAATCAATGGCATTTTGAAATTTTTGACCTAAATGGAAAAGTTTTAATGAGTGATGATTTTCAAAATAACATTCCTGTTCATGATTTCCCTAATGGAGTTTATTTTGTAAGAATATTTAACCGTAAAACTTTTGAAAATACTACCAAAAAACTCATAATCTCTCAATGATAAACCATTACGGTTAATTTTTTTGAGGTGATATGGTTAAAAAATTGAACGCAAAGCTTATTTATTATGTCTCGTCCTAAAACTTGGAGATCTCAATTATTTTTGCTTATCATTATTCAACAAAAATTAGCCACGAATACACGAATGAAAAACAAAATATTCGTGTATTCGTGGCAACAAAAATTAATTAAATTAGAACTACTTTTTTAAAGTTTTAATAAAACAATAACTACAAAAACATAGCTCATCAAAATAAGATTTTGCCACCATTACGTTTTTTATTTTATAAATCTATATTTTATTTAATTTTGTTTTTTTATTCAAAATTTTAAAATACTTCAAATTAACTATATGAATAACTCATTAACAATCGCTAAAATCAGAGGAATTAAAATCAGGTTCCATATATCATGGCTTTTTGTATTTGCTATATTAACATATTCTTTATCTTCCGGGTTTTATCCTCTTCGTTATGAATTTGATACTTTAACAAATTGGTTATTAGGAGGATTCTCAGCGCTATTATTGTTTTTATCAGTTCTTTTGCATGAATTAGCCCATAGCATAATTGCACAAAAAAAAGGACTGCAAGTAAGAAGCATTACTTTATTTTTCTTCGGTGGATTAGCAAATATTGAAACTGACCCGGAAAAACCTTTGACTGAATTTAAAATTGCTATTGGGGGTCCTATAGCCAGTTTCATTATAGGCTTGTTTTTCTACATTTTATATATAGGATATCCGGGAATATATTTAACTCCTGTTTTTGATTATCTTTCAAAAATAAACTTCATGCTCGCAATTTTTAATATGATACCTGCTTTCCCTTTAGACGGTGGCAGAGTTTTCAGATCAATATTATGGGCTTACAATAATGATATAAAAAAAGCAACAAAAATAGCATCCAACTCAGGGAAAATATTTGGTTCTCTACTTATTGCTTTAGGCATTATTACCATCCCTGCAGGTTTTTGGTTTGCTTTTATGGGATTGTTCCTTATATTTCTCGCAGATAATGGATACAAACAAGTTATTATTAAAATCAATCTTGAAAATGTTTCAATAAAAGAATTAATTACAAAAAGACCTTTGATAAATCCTGAATGGAAAATTGATGAGTTTTTAAATTGGTGTAAAGAGCAACAAGCATTTAAAGGTTTTATTAAAAATGATGATGGTATTTTTTACGTTGATATAAGTAATTTGCAATTACCCAATGATAAAAATCAAGATTTCCCTGCAATTAAATCAATAATGAAAAAATCGGAAACAGTTAATGTTAACGAAAAAGATGCTTTTGATTTATTTAAAGACATGCAAAGTAAAAGAATTGATGTTATACCTGTTATTGATGATAATAGCAACTATTTGGGTGTTATCTCTACTGACTCTTTTTATAGAATCATTAAACTAATAACTATTCAGGAAAAATTAAATATATCAAAAACAAATAATTAAAAAAAGTTTTAAAACCTTTTGAAACACGATGACTAAAGCAATATTATTTGCTATTTTATTTTTATTATCATACAACCAGAATATATTTAGCGAAAAATCATTAGACACTTTATATCTGGATGAAATTACGGTAAGTGCTCGTCGTGCTCCTACTGTTTATTCAGAGGCATCCAGGGTTATTCATGTAATTGAAAAGAAAGACATTGAGCGTTTGCCTGCTCAAAGTATAAACTGTTTGCTTGAGCATGTTCCCGGTATAGATATTCGTCATCGTGGTGCTATAGGGGTTCAGTCTGATATTAGTATTCGCGGGGGGACTTTCGACCAATATCAAATTTTAATAAACGGGATAAAAATAAACGACCCGCAAACAGGTCATCATAATTTAAACATTCCTATAGATCCTATTGATATTGAAAGGATAGAGGTTTTATCCGGGCCCGGTTCTCGCATATTTGGTGCCAATGCCTTCAGCGGTGCTATAAATATAATTACCGTTTCTAAAGAAGACCCATCTGCCACAGCATCTATTACTGCCGGCGAACACGGCTTGTTTGTTGGAAAAGCCACATTATCAACCGGCACAGAAAACCTTAACAGCTATCTTTCATATAATCATAAAACCAGTAATGGTTATATGGAAAACACTGATTTTGATATTCATAATTTGTTTTGGCATGGCAACGCAAAACGTGGTGAATTTATATTTGATGCCCAAGCAGGCTATCAAAACAAAGCTTTTGGAGCAAACAGCTTTTACAGCGTACGATTCCCAGAGCAATTTGAACATACTCGTAATACTTTTGCCTCTATTAATGCTGAAACAAATTATAACAATTTGAATATTAGCACTTCTGCTTACTGGAGGCAACATAATGACCGTTTTGAACTTTTTAGAAATGAAAAACCCGAATGGTATGAAACTCACAACTACCATCAAACAAATGTTTACGGCTCAGAAATAAATTCAAAATTTAATTCCGATTTAGGAATAACAACTTTCGGTATTGAGTTTCGCTCTGAAAATATCAAAAGCAATGTATTAGGTTATCCAACAGGAGATTCGTTAAAAGTCCGCGGCGAGTCCGAAGGTTGGTTTACTCACGCTAAAAACAGAAATAACATCGGTGTTTTTGCCGAACATTCTTTTTACTTTGATAATTCAATACTTTCAACAGGAGCTTTTTGCCATTATAATAAAAATTATGATTTTAACTGGTACCCGGGAATTGATTATGTTTATATGTTTTCTAAACATTTTCACTGGTTTGCTTCTTATAATAACTCTATGAGATTGCCTACGTTTACCGAATTATTTTACCAAGCTCCCGATCACGAAGCCAACCCCGACATAATTCCTGAGAAAGCTGCTTCAAGCGAAACCGGAATAAAATTTTTCCATAATTTTTTAACCGGACAATTAGGCATTTTCTACAGAAATGCTGAAAATATTATTGATTGGGTAAAAGAAGAAAATGACACAATTTGGCAAAGTAAAAATATAACTAATATCAAAACAGCAGGGATAGAAACCTCAGCAAATATTTCTTTACAAAACATTTTTAACAGAGAACTCCCTTTTAAAACAGTTAGACTATCATATTCATACATTGACTCTGATAAAAATGTTGAAAGCGTAATATCCAAATATGCTCTTGATTTTTTAAAACATAAATTTACAGCAGGCATTGAGTATGATATCATAAATGATTTATCCGGTTTTTTAAATTTCAGATACAATGAACGAAACGGTGAGTATATTGAATTTGAGAGCGGTAACATAAAACCGTATAAAGCTTTTTGGTTAATAGATATAAAGTTGCAATATCAATACAGCGGGTTAACAATATTTGCAGAAGCCACAAATATTTTTGATGTAGATTACGTTGATTTCGGGAATATTTATCAGCCCGGGAGGTGGTTAAAAACAGGTTTAAGCTATAATTTTAGCTTTTGATTTTTTTATTATTCGGTGGCTTATTAGCCATATAAACTCCAATAAGAATTGCAACAATCCAAATAATATAATGTAAAAAGAATGGTTCTCCATCAATTATTCCCCATCCAATAGAAACTAACGGCATCAAATAAGTAACACTGGAGGCAAATAAAGCAGAACTTCTTTTTATGAGCCAGAAATTAGCAATTATTGCAATAGCTGTTCCAAAAATTCCGAGTAATGCTATATAGCCTAAGCTTTCCCAGCTGCCCGGAACATTATTCATTTTATATAAAAAATCTGTGCCTGATAAAAGATAAACCAACGAAGGAATTCCTATGAAAATAAATGCTAAAGATGCTATTGTTATAGGGTCATAGTTGGTAAGGTATGACTTGATAAAATTCATTTGTAATGCATAACACAATGTGGCTATTACGACAAACGATGCATATTCAAAATTAAGCACAAAATTTCCATCTCCTGCAACAGATAACAAACCTACTGCTCCGATAAGCCCAATAAAGACGCCAAAAATATTTCTTGCAAGTGTTTTCCTGCCAAATAATGCCACACCAACTATTAATGTGAAAAGAGGAGTTAGTGAGTTGAGTATCCCTGCCATATAGCTATCCATTCCTGTTTGAGCTTTTGCAAATAAAAAAGCCGGTAAAGCATTACCTAAAACTCCTGCAATAATAAACAACCAGAAATTTTTTATATTTAATTTTTTTAGCCGTAAAACAGCAAAAGGCAATAAAAAAAGAAAGGAGATAGCAACCCTTAATGCTCCCACTTCAAAATTATCAAATGTGACAAGTCCTTTTTTAATAAGAATAAAAGAACTTCCCCATACTAACATCAATGCTAATAAAACCAGCCATTCTCTAACGCCGGGTTTGGCATCCTTCTTCATCAAAAAATAATTTTATTACTACTGCGCTTGAATCGCTTCAAAATCAAATTGAAGAGAAAATCTTAAAACATCTTGTAACGGACTTTGTTGGTGGATAGGTATTATGTAAGAAAAATCTATTCCAAAAACATTATATTTCAATCCTAATCCGGCTGTAAAATATTTTCTGTTCCCTTTGTTTTCATGCTCGTGAAAATATCCAACTCTAAGGGCAAACTGGTCATCATACCAGTATTCTGCTCCAACAGATATCATGACTTCCTGAAGTTCTTCTTCAATTCCTCCGGGAGCATCTGTAAATGAGCCAAACATGCCGGATACTACTGTACGATTAGGATCTTCTCCTTCTTCAATTACAGGATTTCCGTCATCATCAAATACAGGGTTTCCGTTTTCATCTCTTTTATAAACCGGCGGAGTTGGCACTAAAAGCTTATTAAAATCGACCATTACAGCAATTGTATTATATTGGTCTAGATGAAATCTTAATGAAGGTCCTAATCTCATATTAATAGGAATAAAATTTGCATTATGTTCATCTGTATAAGAAATTTTATTTCCCATATTAGAAATATTAAGTCCTGCTGCAAAATCAGTAGGCGTATCCCAGTTAAGTTCTTGCTGATAATAAACAGCAACATCAGCTGCGAATGCTCGGCCCGGTCTGGTTTCATAATCTCCAACAAATTGCCCTTGAGTAAGATTAGAATATATATAACGGCCTGCAATTGCTCCTGATAAATTTTCAGCTAATATTCTTGAGTATGCAACATCAACTGAAAACTCATTAGGACGAACTATACCTAACTCCATACCTGTCTCATCAGTAAACATAATATCTCCCAAAGAAAAAAACTTTAAACTGGCAGCTACGGTTTGCAAATCATCAAGCCTATAAAACCCGCTTAAATATGAAAAATTAATATCATCAATCAAAGATCTAAGCCAAGGAGTATAATTCATTGCCAATCCAAAATCCTGTTCAACAAATGAATATTTAGCCGGATTCCAGTGCATTGAATTTACATCCGGCGTTGAAGAAACTCCTGCATCTCCCATAGCTCCTGCCCTTGCATCAGGGGCTATCATTAAAAATGGAACTGCTGTCGTTATTGGATTATGCGCCCCATGTATTTCACGATAATTACTGTACGAATCTATACAAAGAAAAAAAATTAACGCTTTTAATAAGAAAACTTTTGCTAAAAACTTCATTTTTATTTTGGTTTTAATTATACTTTCTTAAAAGGATTTAAGGTATTCAACCTTTTAATTTATTTTAAAATTTTATAAAAGCATAATATATAACGGATTATATAAATCTCTTATTGTTAATATAAAAAATCAATATTATTATAAAAGCATGCAAAGATATACGAAAATATTCAAAAAATAAAACTCAACTATTTTTAATATTATTTTTTAAACTCCAAAAACTATATTTCTTCTATAACATTTTTATTTTATCTTACTATAAGCAGTTTATTAGATTTAGAAGCAACATCACCTTCTTGTGTTGTAACCGTTACATTATAGATATACATTCCTGTTTCAAGCAATGCTCCATTATCATTTCTGCTCCCATTCCAATTTATATTAAACTCATCAAATCCTGTAATATTAATTCTTTCATCTATAGTTGCCACTCTTTTTCCTTTAATATTGTATATATCAATTTTAACATCCATTTCATAAGCCTCTGTATCAACATACGAAAAAGCAAATGTGGTGGTTTCTGTAAAAGGATTAGGGTAATTAATAAGGTTTATCAAAGCAAACCCATCGTGTCCTGCAACTATAAATTCTATTGTTTCTTCAGCAGGATTATTATGAGCATCCCACACTCTCATTTTAAGAGAATATTTACCCTCTTCGAGATTGGAAAAAGGGTAAATTACTTTTCCGCTCCTATATGTATCTAAGTCGCTCTCATAATAATCATTCAGTACTATTTGATTAGCAGTATTATCATTCAATATTGCAACTATTTCATGACCTAATTGCCCTGTTGTATTAATTCCGCTTTCATCAAACAAATATGCAAGCAATAATGGGTCAGGGTCAACTTCCTGTCCTGATACAAAATCGGTATCATTAAGGAACATATCAATTTGCGGACCTTCATAATCAGGCACATGCTCATCTGCTGTACCCCCAACAATAAAATTATCATAATAGCCATGTCCATCAATGTTTCCATCATCAAGGTAATAACTTATCTTCCCTTCTCCAAAATTATACCCGATATCTCTTGGTACAATGAATTCAAATTCAAATTCTCCATTTTCTACAGATGCTTTTCCATTAAACAATATATTTGTTCTGGCTTCAAATTCTGCGGGGATACTACTGCTGCTATTACCACGTGTTTGATAAACAAATCTTTTATCATATATTGTTGGATAAACTACTCCATTATAGTTATTCAGAAGCATTCCATTATTATCAACTACCTTCCCCTTGACAGTAACATGCTCTAAAGCTTTAATTGTATCGGGTATTTCAACGGTTTCAACATTTTTTTCAGGATAAGCCAGTTGCATAGAAGGGTCGCCGAGAAGAACAAAATTCATAATATTGCTCCCGGATCCACTGGCTACTTTGGCTTTTCTAATAATATCTCCCAGCCTTGGGTATTCTCCATTTTCCATGGGCTTAAAAGCATTCTCCATAAAATTCCTGTTTAAAGTCATGTTTGACCCTGACCACGCAAGGCGAGTAGTTGTAAACAATGCTGAAGCACCACCATCACTCTTAAGAAAAACTCTAACTCCTGCAGATAATCTGGAAGGGTCGGGAATATCAAATGCGCTGAACTCACAAGTAGCTGTCATAAAGACAGGAAGATTATAATAGTTATTCCATGTTTGGATATCATCAAATGTCAAAATCCGCTGATGAGAAAGCCCGTTAAACCCACCATGCCCAATGTAATTAATCAATAATGCCCCTTTATTAACAAGTTCATTTATTGCTTTGTTAACATCTGGATATCTTTCTCCTCCTGCAAGTATTACTTTTTCATAAGCATCAAGATAAATTTTATCTATGTTGTAAACAGGATAATCCTCTTTTATAATATTATAAAGCGTCTCCGAATCTTTAAAATGTGTATTATTATCTCCATCATCTGCTATTAATGCAATTCTATTCCTCCAATCATCATAATTTGATACCATCCCTGCAAATTCATAATTATCTCCAAGATAGTCCCATCCATCAATTCTCTTTTCATATCTTATTATCTTATCAACAATTGCAGAGGCATCTCTTTGAGTTCTGATTGGCAATCTTCCCACTCCAATATCAAGATCTCCATCTGCCCCCTCTCCTTCGCCGTCTGCTAACAATCCGAAAAAATCATCAGACATCCATGAAGATGAGCGATTCAGTGAATTTTTTGTTTGAAAAGTCGGAATAAAATTTCCGCCGTATCCCAATATATCTTTATTATCATACGTTCCATTGCCAAACAATAGTAAATATCGTGGCATTTCTTCTTCATTCAGGGCTCTGTCATAAAACATCTTCATAAAATTTCTTATAGCACTTTTATCCTGAATACCCGACGAAAACTCATTATATACTTGTTCGGTCGTAACTATTAAAACATCCAGATTATCATTATCTCTTCTAAAAGAAGCTAATTTTTCTGCTTGATCAAGAAATTTTGCCGGAGTCACTATAACAAGATCATGCGATTCTTTTCCATGAAGATTTTGATTTGCAACTCTGCCTCTAAGCCGTGGAGTATAATAATTACTGCCATCATGAGCTACAAACTTCATAATATCTTCTTCACCATTTGCTCTAAAAACAAAATCGTTGCTTTGTAATTCGCCCTGTTGCCTTTTTATATTAAACCTGTCTGTTACATCCCACACTTCGACGCTATTATTTGCGTTACTGAGTTTGAATTCAGCAATCTCATTCTCAAGCCCGTAAGACCTGAATTTTAATTGTCCTTCTCTGAATCTCAAGTGTCTTTCTACATTTAACGCTATATAATTTAACCATCCTATAGAGCTTGTACTAGGACGATTATATGTTATTTCTACCGAAATATTTGAAGATGATTGAGAGAAAGTCAAATTGTCTTCTGAATTTCTGGCATATTGTCCGGTTTGAGAATTAACATTAATCGAATTTAAATTAATTTGCCTTTGCTGACCATCATTAACCTTAACAAAGAAAGATGAGTTAACCGGAGATCTTGCGGCAAGATGCGTTTTAATATGTCCTTGTCCTCCATTTACAAGATCATCAAAAGAAAACTCAAAATTTCTTGTCACTGTTGTACTAAAAACTTCTCCATACCATATCCTCCCGCTACCTATAAGATTTCTTTCATCTTTTTGATGATAATCATAATCAATAAATGATGTTATGTTTTTTGTTGCAGGTTCATCAACAGAATTTTGTTGATTTATTCTTTTCCCTTCTCCGCTGTCAGTGGTTAAAAAATAACAGTTTTCATCACTGTAAAGATGTACTTCGTGGTACCAAGCTTCATCATCATTAAGTCTCCATTGATGAGGGGATTTCCCGTAAAAAAGTATATGATCAGATGCCGAAAAATTGTCATCAGGATTCCCGGAAACATAAATGGCATTTTCTTTTAAATCAGAATACCTGAACTCATCATTAGCTTCCGGCAACATACCTGAACCATTTCCAAACAAGCTGATATCTTTTCGTTTAATATTGCCGGCATCAATTCCTAATGATTCTAAGTCATCATAATTTATCTTATAAATCCCGGTTTTATTAACACACAATTTATACCAATTCCCCGTTGCTAAAACACTATTATCAGCATACGTTTGAGCAGGCTCATCGCTATATGCTTCGTCATGAATATATTTTTTTTCTATCTCAAAAGAAACGAGTTTTTCAAATTGCCCTGTTTCATTATTAAATCTAATAGGGATGATATTTAATTCTAAAAACCGATTGCCTTTAGTTGACACCTTTCTTGTAATTATTTTAAAATCTTCCGAGAAAAAATCAGCATTTCTAACAAAATCCTCAATATCTTTTGATAAAACTTTTGTTTTAACGTTTGATAATGATATATCATAAGTTATATGTGGCACATCTGTTCTAAATTGTTTTAAGAAATAAGGTATTCCCGGGAGGGTATCATAATATAAAGCATTATCAAAGGCAATATATTCTATTTTTTCATCCTCTTCAATAAAATAATGTTGCACACCTTGCCATTTTATTTGATATTTTAGATTTTCATGGGATGTTGCAAAAACAAAAAAAAATGAAGAAAATATAAAAATTAAAAATGTTTTTTTAAAAAAAGATGTTTTTATTCCGAGCATTATAGAAATTTTGTAAACCTTTTGAAATAACAATTACAAATACAAAGATAATCATAATTTTAACGTTATTTAAAACAGATTATTATTAAAATAAAAAAGGGGGCTTAAGCCCCCTTTACCAGGTTAAATGTAAAACATGAACATAATTAATCTCAAAAACCAAAATTAAGTATTTAACCTAATTCCTACATTAAAAGGATGAATTTCAGGTGCTTTACCGGTTCTAAACAAAGTGTTTATAGAGTAAGTTCCAAAAAGATGAAGTTTTCCCCATCCGATTCTCACAGTAGCATCCAATTTAAAAGGCCTTGTATAATAGCTTTTATGAATTTTCTCTCTATGTCTATCACCTTGCAGGTCGTAAACCTGGCGTGAGTATGTTCTGATATTAGCGCCTCCTATTACACCGGTGGCAAAATGAAACTGCTCAATAGTTCTTCTACTTGATGTTTGAAACTCAAGAAGAAGCGGCACATTAACATAAACCAGCGAAAGTCTGTTTCTTCTAAACCCATGGTCATTTTCTTCATACCCAATGCTATCATTTGTTTGTGTAAGAGTTATGTTATTATCAAATGCAAAATTGTTAAAAGTAACTCCTATGCCGGTAACTAACCCCAAATTATTTCCGATAAGATTTACATTTTGCTGATAGAAGTTCAAGTTTAAAGAAATTGACCTTGCATAATCTATATCAAGAAAAGAATCTTTATCATCAAGTTCTAATGAATGATCCGGTGTTAAGAATCCATTTATCCCAAGTTCTATACCACTCCAATTGTTTCTAAAAGAACGGCTTCTTCTTTCCGTTCTCACTTCATTTTTCCCATCATCATCACTGATTATTAAAAGGTCTCTTTTCCCAACACTAACTTTAAGAGTATCTTTCCCATTACTAATGCGCACAGTGTCTATTTTGCTTCCCGATAAAATTTCGTCATCATCAAGACTAATACTCCCCATACCTGAGGTCGTAAAGCTTTTATTCTCAGGCATTTCTTTTACGCTAATATATGAAGTTCCTGAAGCATTTGCAATAAGCTCTTTAGTTGCATTTACCTGCAACATTGATGTTCCAGATGCTTTAGCATTTGTTGTTTCAGTGTTTAATCCATACGCTTTTAATGTTGATGCTCCGCTAACGCTTGCCTTATGATTAGCAGCATTACCATTTAAGGTAAGATTGGAAGCTCCTGAAACATTAGAAGTTAGATCATCTGTTTCAACACTGATATTCAAATTTGATGCTCCTGAAGCACCTACAAACATTTCAGGTGTTACGAGAGTATTTTCTGAGCTAACGGATGCCGTCCCTCCTGCTATTATTTTCTCTATCAAAGGTGCGGAAATATGCGCCTTTATTCTTTCTCCTCTTCTAAATAATCTTTCATTACATGATAATTTCAAAGTACCCTCTTCATGTAAAACAGAAATATTGTCAAGTTGACTTTTATCTATTTCAATTTTTAGAGAATAGTCATCAGATTGTTTTAAAAAAACCGTAAAAATATCGCTTACAGAAATAGCCGTAAATGGTTCTACTTCAAAATTTTTTGCCTCTTTCTGCTCATTAGCGGCAGTATTAAAGGTTACAAAAAATATTGCGATAATTGCCTTTGTTATCATAATTTTTTTCATGGCTATAAAGTTTTAAAGTTATTTATTAAATTTTTATTTATTCAGCTGAACTTTCATAAAAACAAGGTTTTCTGTTTTTGTTTGTCAATAAGACGGATAGGTAACAAAAAAAGTTACAAATAAAATTCGATAATTTTTGTTAGTTTTTAATTATTTAAAAATCAGCTTGTTACATTTTGTTCTGATAAATTATTAATATATAATATTTAATCAAAATCATAATAATCATACCTTTGTAAAATGCAATTATCATATTTTCGTTTATTTATTATTGGTTTTTGCAATAAATCTAATAAGCATTATAAATGCGGCTCAATCTGAAAAATTAAATTATTTATGTCAATAAAAGTAGAAAATATATTTAAGCTTTACGGCAAACAAAAAGCTTTAGATAATGTTTCCATAAACATTAAGGCAGGAGAGGTAGTTGGGCTTCTTGGTCCAAACGGAGCAGGAAAAACAACTTTAATGAAAATTCTTACATGCTTCCTTCCTCAAACTTCAGGAAAAGCTAATGTTTGCGGATATGATGTAATGGAATCTCCTTTAGAAGTTAAGAAAAAGGTCGGATATTTACCGGAAAACAACCCTTTATATATGGACATGTATGTAAGAGAATATTTGAACTTTATGGCAGGAATTCATAAGTTGGGAAAAAATTCCAAAAAAAGGGTAGAAGAAATGATAAGCATCACGGGATTGGGTGCAGAACAACATAAAAAACTTGAAATGTTATCAAAAGGTTACCGCCAGCGGGCAGGATTAGCTCAAGCACTTATTCACGACCCCGATGTATTGATATTAGATGAACCAACATCCGGTCTTGATCCAAATCAATTAATGGATATTAGAAACCTTATTGTCAAAACAGGAAAAGAAAAAACTGTAATATTGTCAACACATATTATGCAAGAAGTTGAAGCCGTTTGCGACAGAGTAATAATAATAAATAACGGTAGAATAATAGCTGATGCTCCTACTTCTGAGCTTCAGAATATGAACAAAGCAAAAAAGATAATTAATGTTGAATTTGACAAAGAAGTTTCTGAAACCGAGCTTAAAAAAATTAAAGGGGTTGCAGAAGTGACAAACTTAAGTGCAAAAAATTATAACATTTTTACTGATAATAAAGACGATTTGCGCCATGACATATTCAAATTTGCCGTTGAAAAAGGTCTTGTTATTTTATCAATTAAACTTGAAGATCAATCTTTAGAAGATGTTTTCCGTGATTTAACTTCAACTAATAAAGAAGAAACAAAAACATAAAAATATTTTAAAACAAGAGCAATTAAATTTTTATGATAATTATTAATTTTTATAAGCAATGCTGCTAACTTTACTATCTTCTTTTTTTTCAGATTTTTTTAACATCCGTTTTTTAGATGTTTTAGACATTCTTCTCGTAGCTTTCATTTTATACCGCTTATATTTTCTTATTCGCGGCACCGGAGCAATGTATATTTTTTTAGGTATCATAACATTATATTTAGTTTGGTGGTTAGTTCGGTTTTTTGAAATGGAATTGCTCACGGAAATACTCGGGCAATTTATGAGCGTAGGCGTATTAGCTTTGATAATAGTCTTTCAGCCGGAAATACGCAAATTCCTTTTAATGATAGGCACAAGGTCAATTATTAACAAAGGTTCGAAGAGTTTTATAAGAAAATTTTGGAATTTTGATGACCAACTTAATTTAAATATTTCTCCAATAGTTAATGCATGTGAAACATTTTCGCAAAATAAAACGGGCGCTCTTATTGTCATTACTAAAGAAAACCATCTTGAGTACTATCTTGAAACAGGAGAAATACTTGATGCTAAAGTATCCAAAGCCCTTCTCGAAAATATATTTTATCTTAATAACCCTTTACATGATGGTGCAGTTATCATCACAAATAACAAAATAGCCGCAGCACGATGTGTATTACCTGTTTCCGAAAGCCGCTCGCTTCCTGCAAACTTAGGATTAAGACACAGAGCAGCTCTTGGAATAACCGAATATTCAGATGCAATTGCTATAGTCGTTAGTGAACAAACCGGGAAAATATCATACTGTAAAGAAGGAGAAATACACAAAAACATTAAACCCGTTGAACTTAAAGAATTCTTAGCTAAAGAATTTTTAAACTAATAATATTTTTAATTATGTTACTTATAGCAGATAGCGGAAGCACAAAAACCGATTGGATACTTTTAAGTGATAAAAATATTAAAGCTACTTTTCAAACCGAAGGAATAAACCCATATTTTAAATCAACCGAAGATATTATTCAAGAGCTCTATCCGGAGTTTTTAAGTTATTTTGAACCTAAAAAAATAAAAAAAGCTTTTTTTTATGGTGCTGGATGTTCTTCTAAAACAAAAAAAGAAATTGTAATAAATGCTCTAAAAAAAATTATTCCCAATGCTGAAATTTCTGTAAATCATGATATGCTTGCTGCCGCAAGAGCATCACTTGGAAACAAACCGGGCATTGCTTGTATTTTGGGCACAGGGTCAAATTCCTGTTTATATGACGGAAGCAAAATAACAAACAGTTTGTTTTCTCTGGGATATATGTTTGGCGACGAAGGAAGCGGAGCTCATATTGGCAAAACATATATTTATAATCACCTGAAAAAAAAAGCACCCAAAATTATTATTGAAAAATTTAATAATGAATATAATTTGACCGATGAAGATATTCTTACAAACATATATCAAAAACCTAACCCTAATAAATTCCTTGCTTCGTTTTCGTTGTTTGTAAAAAAATATATTGATGACCCTTTTATGAATAATCTGGTTGAAAATTGTTTTGAAAAATTTGTAAAGGAGCAAATTTTTAAACATCCTGATTATAAAAAGCAAACCGTTTGTTGTGTAGGCTCTATTGCCTATCATTTTGAAAAACAACTTCTTAAAATTTTCAATAAACATAAAATTATTCCAGGGGAAATTATTAAATCTCCTATGGAAAATCTAATAAAATATCATAATAAAAAAACAAAATAATTGTATGAGACAAGTATAAAGTAAAAAGTTTATAAAGTAAAAAGTATAATATGTTGATATTAAAAATATTAAGAAAAAATGCAATGTTTTTGCAAGTATCTCTTTATCAATAAACTAACTTTATGAACTTTCAACTTTATAACTTTTTAGACTGAACTCTTTGTATTATTAACAAATTTATTATAACTTAGCTTATTGCTTTTTAAAACAAATCTATATTATAATGACATTAAAAGAAAAGATTAAGAATTATGCCTCTTCATATTTTGAAGAAGTTGTGGATTTCAGGAATTATTTGCATTCTTTTCCTGAGTTATCATTTGAAGAGCATCAAACATAATCATTTATTGCAACGGTTTTAGATAGGTATCAGATTCCTATGCAACGAAAGATAGCAAAGACAGGTGTTGTTGGAACTATAAAGTTTCGTAATCCGGAGAAAAAGACAGTTGCTCTTCGGGCTGATATGGATGCATTACCTATAAATGAAGAAAATGATGTAGATTACATTTCAAAAAATGAAGGTATAATGCATGCTTGTGGTCATGATGCACATATGGCATCCCTACTTGGTGTTGCTAAAATCCTGTCACAAATGACTGATGAGCTTGAAGGAACTGTAAAACTAATTTTTCAACCGGCGGAAGAAAGCCTCCCGGGCGGAGCCAAAGGGATGATTGAAGAAGGAGTTTTAAAAAATCCCAAGCCTGAATCTATATTCGGACAACATGTTTATCCATCACTAGAAAGCGGAAAAGTTGGTATAAGAAGTGGAAAATACATGGCATCATCTGATGAAATATACATTAACATAAAAGGCAAAGGTGGGCACGCTGCCACACCACACCTAACAATTGATCCTATTGTTATAAGCTCACATATTATTATCGCTTTACAACAAATTGTAAGCCGTACAGCTAAACCCGATATGCCAACAGTCCTCTCCTTTGGCAAAATTGAAGCTAACGGAAGAAATAATGTTATCCCTGAAAATGTAAAACTTCATGGAACTTTTCGCACTTTTAATGAAGAATGGCGTAATAAAGCCCATCAAAAAATTAAAGATATTGCCATAAATATCTCTAATAGTTTCGGAGCAAAGTGTGATGTTGAAATTATAAAGGGATATCCTTTTTTATCAAATGATATTAAATTATCTGAATTTTTCAGGAAAAATGCAGAAGATTATTTAGGAAAAAATAATGTTGTTGATCTTGATATTGCAATGACAGCTGAAGACTTTTCTTATTATTCACATGTAATTCCTGCTTGTTTTTACAGATTAGGCACAAGAAATAAGGAAAAAGGCATCACTTCAGCTTTACACACTTCTACTTTTAACATTGATGAAAAAGCACTTGAGACGGGGATGGGCTTAATGGCATGGATTGCCGTACAAAAACTAATAACTCCATAAAATTAGATTTAATTAGTATGGTTTTCGTGGTTTTTCAAGACATAAGTTTACAAGATCGCTGATTTTAGCTGTTCCTGCACACATAACTTTGTCCGCTCCTCCCCAATATATTATTACTTTATCATCATCAACCGGAACGGCAGCGCATGAAAAAACTACGTTATGGACATATCCGGTTATTTCGTATAACTCTTCGGGCTGAAGTATCCACTCATCTGCCACAGATATAATATTTGACGGGTCTTTTAAATCATGTAAAGCAACGCCCAATCTGTAAACACTACCATCCATTGTAGGGAAAACTCCATGATAAATATTTATCCAACCCTGTTTGGTTTTTATAGGTGGAGCTCCCGGTCCTATTTTCATTTCATCCCAATGATACATTTCAGGTTTCATAACAACTTTACTCTCACCCCAAAAAATTAAATCAGGCGAATAAGATATCCACACAGACCATGGGCTGATTTCCGAATGAGGTCGGTCTAATCTTACATATAATCCATTAAATTTTTCGGGAAATATAACTACATTGCGATAATCGGCTTCCGTAATTAAAGAAACTCTCTCAACATTTATAAAATCCTTCGTTTTAGCAAGTCCAATTCTAACTCCATGGCGAGAATAAGCACTGTAAGTAATAATATATTCACCATCAATAAAAGTTATTCTTGGATCTTCAATTCCATACTCCTCATATTCTTTAAAAATACCTTCCTTTGAAGGTGTCATAAATGGTTTTTCGTCAACTTTAAAATCAAATCCGTTATCTGAAACAGCTTTGCCAAGTATTGACCTCCCGTTTAATTTATGTGATCTGAAAATCATAACAAACTTGCTGTTATACTTAGCAACTGCAGCATTATGAACTGTTGCAACTTCATACGGAACATCATGTTTTGTCAATATCGGATTATTCTTATATCTTTCTACTATAGCCATTATTTACTTATTTTGATATTCAAATTCAAATTCCAGTGCATTTAAAACTGTCAAATGCGATATAAGATATGCCAAAGTACTTTCAGCTCCTTGATTTCTATTTACTCCATCACTTTGAAGACCATCACAACAACCCGTTGTTTCATAATCATATAATGGAATTCTAAGTTCATTTTCTCCTAAGAACCATTTATACGATAAAAACATTTTCTCAATATACTTAATATCTTTAGTTACTTTATATGCTTGAAAAAATAACCTAACGCTAGCCATAACATCAATAGCTTGCTGGTCAAAAACAGCCCTTTCTCCTCCTTTTGGATACCAGCCATTACTTCCAATTATTGAGAGAAAGCCTTTATCCATTGTAATTTTTTCCAGAAAATCAATTGTCGTTATTGCTACATTATTTACTTTTTCATCACCGGTAAGTTCGACTGAATGCAACAAGCTAAGAGGCAATATAGCATTATCATAAGTAAGTTCATTTTCAAACCATTGCCAATCATCTGTATTATTTTCAACAAATTTTTGAACTAATACATTAGTAAGTTTTTTCATTACATTCATCATATTTTCATCTGATGAGTTGTTTTTCAAATAATAACTTATTCCAATAATTGTATTAGCAATTCCTCTTATATGTTCTAATTTTTCAAAATACTTAATAGAGTTTGCAAAAAGATCTTTAGCTAATTCGCGATAAGAACCATTTGGAGCTCTATATATAAGATACCCCAGAGCCCATATAGTTCTTCCAAAAGAATCTTCGCTTCCCTCTTCATCTAAAAATTGTCTGCTAAAACTTAAGAAATTCTTGAAATTTCCATTATTGTTTTGCATGTAATGAATGTAACTCAGGTAAATTGGCATAACTCTAAGAGCAACAGGATTTTTAGTTCGCCAGTACGCCATAGTTGCCATAAGCAAAGCTCTTGAGTTATCATCTAAGCAATATCCTTCTTTAAGATTTGGAACGCCATATTTAGCATGTTGGACTATCCCGGTATCATCAGTTAATCTTTCTACATGATCAATTTTAAATTTAGGGATAAGAGATGTATCAATAATTTGTTTTTTGTCAATTTCCGAAGGTTTTATTACATCCTTAAATGAGTATATCAAATCTAAATATTCCTTACCAATAATTGGCCATCTGATTTTCTTTCCATAATCATAAGCTTTTTTTCTAAGCTCATTAAGTTTTTCAGGATTATCAAGTATTTCATTAATTATTTCTGCTAATCCTTCATGGTCTTTAAAATCAAATAATCTTCCTCTTCCTTCCGCTAGGAGTTCTTGTGCATGCCAATAAGGTGTAGATAAAACAGCTGTTCCTGCACCTACAGCATACGATAATGTCCCGCTTGTTATTTGTGCTTCATTCAAATATGGAGTAACATAAATATCAGATGCAGTTAAATATTCAAATAAAACTTCTTCTGAAACAAAAGTTCTCAAAAAATGAACATTGTTCTGAAGATTATACTTATTTTTCAGCATATTTAGGTAATCTCTGTATTCTTCACCTGAATGTTTAAGAACTTCAGGATGAGTTTTACCTAATATAATATATAATATATCGGGATGTTTTTTTACAACTTTATTTAAAGCATGCAAAACCGTTTCAAGTCCTTTATTCCGACTTAATAAGCCAAAAGTTAATAAAACTTTACGATTTTCGAAGTTATATTTCTTTTTTACTTCATTATGAGATAATCCTTCAAAATAAGGGACTCCATGCTCTATCAAAACAATTTTTTCTTCAGGAACTTCATATATAGTTTTTAAAAAAAAGACGGCTTTATTGCTCATTACAACAATTTTTTGAGCAACACTGCTTATCTCCTGAACAATATTTTTTTGAACAAATGATGGCTCTTTCAATATAGTATGAAAAGTAACAATAAGTGGCACTTCAAGTCTATGAAGCATAGGTAGGATATAAAGACCACATTCTCCTCCAAAAATGCCAAATTCATGATTTAATATGCAAGCTTTTGAATCACTTAAATTGATATATCTCGCAGCATTAATATAATCTCTTTGGTGCTCTTGCCGAATACTAAATTTCACTTCCTCCGGATAATCATATTCATTTTCAAATCCGGGATTATTTAATGCTATAACATTAGCATGATTTTTAATCTCTTTATCTTCTGTATTAGCAACAATAGCTTTAATAAGATTATTAGTAAATGTGCCTATTCCACACTGCCTTGGCGGATAAGTGCCTACAAATGCTATTTTCATCTGATTTAGTTTAGTTGAATAATCTATTATTTTTTTATAATAATCAAATATTTGTTTTCATTTTCCAAAATTAACAATAAAAACTATATCATCCTTGTTAAAAAAGGATTAGAATTTTTTTCTTCATTAATAGTTGTTTCAGGACCATGACCCGGGTAAACCACTACATCTTCCGGTAAGGTTAATAATTTTTCGTTTATATTCTTGATAAGTTTATCATAATTGCCGGTAGGCAAATCTGTTCTACCAATACCTCCTTTAAATAACACATCACCGCAGAATAATTTTTTTTCTTTTTCATGATAAAAACACAAACTTCCATTAGCATGACCGGGTACTAAAATAGCTTTTAATTGTTGTTGCCCAAAAGTTAAAATATCCCCATCTTCTATTAATGTTGAAGGCTTAACCTGATCCTGAATTTCGAATCCGAATGTTTGCCCATACTCTTTGCTTCTTTCAATAAAAAACAATGTATCTTTATGAACTTTTAAAGGTATATTATACTTTTCTGTAACAAAATTATTCCCTAATATATGATCTATGTGTCCATGAGTATTAAGTGCAAATTTTGGCTGAAGCTTTTCTTCTTCAATAAACTCCTCCAATGCAATTTTTTCTGCATCATCATAACAAGCAGGATCGATAATTACACATTCTTTTGTTGAATCATATAATATAAAAGTATTTACCTGAAAAGGATTTAAAACTAACAACTTAATTTTCAACATATTAAACTATTTTTGGTTTTATAATTTATTTAATTATTAATTGTAAAGTTTCACCACGTTGTTGTCAGTTTTGTTTTCTTTCTGATTGTGAAGTGAAGCGTAGCGAAACGAAACAATCAGAAAGAAAAGAAGCGTTCAAAATGAAAACTTGTTTTATT
>PWLF01000101.1 GCA_003559475.1 Bacteroidales bacterium | reverse complement strand
TACTGCTATTTAAACCTTTTGACAGATTACCCAATAAATAGACCTGATTCACATCACCTAATTTGTTAATAACCGCATCATAAATTTGATCAATTCCAAAATTCTTCATCGCAATACGCTGTAATTCTAAAAAAAGAGGGTATTCCTGATTAGCTTGATAGTATTTTCTATTCCCTTCCCTTTCGGAGTGGATCAGGCCAGCCTTTTCAAATCGATTCAATTCAATTCGTACAGCATTACTGCTCTCTGAAAATTCTCTGCCCAATTCTCTCAAATATGTTCTCATCTCTGGATTCAAAAAAAATCTAAACAGTAATTTAATTCTGGTTTTATTTGAGATTAGTACATCTAACATAGATCAGAAAGTGAAAATAGAGTTGTTTTGTAGAAATATTGAATACCGAAAAAACACATTCAGACTATATTCCAGGTAAGATCCTATTAAGTTACTTCGCGGTTAGATATATTTATCAGGGATAGATTTAATCAAAAAATTGAGTAAGTATACTACTCAATATTTTGTTGAAAGACAACCAAGATATAGCCCAAAGTTTTTTGACTGAGATGCCATTAAAACTTGAGATACTACTCTTCAATAGTACTGATTTGCTCGCGAAGGTATTGATATGTTTTCTCTCCAAATATCCACATTATTGCAAGAAAGATACCAAACAGAAAAAACACTGGTATAATTAACATTGATCTTGATTCCGGTTCGGTTGGTAAAATCGGACGCTGAAACGTCGTAAAAATCGGTGTGTCTTCTTGTACCCTTATCCTTGCTTCTTCGAGCCTTTGTGATATCGACGAATAGAGCTGAAATGTTAGGTCTCTTTGATCTTGCAACCGTTCTAATTCTAACGCGGCGGTTGCCGTTAGGTTACCCTGGTTTCTGTCAGTAAACATTGCCAGTTCTTCCTGTGCCCGTTGATAACGGGCCCCTGCCTCATCATAAAGCTTTTCTACAAATTGAAGGTTTACCCTGGATTTTTCATTCTGGTAATTGACAATGTATTCCCTCATTCTTTCAGCTATAATTAAATTAAACTGGGAAGCTGCCATCGGATCAGATAACTTGGTTTCTACCCTCAAAATAGAACCTTCAGGCTCTAACTCAATCCGGCTGTCAACCTGAGATCTCGCATATCTAAATTCAGGGGTAAGTATCAGTACTTCACGGTCTGTCATTGTTACGTTTTCCAGAATTTGTTCGGGGTTAGAATCCGCAGCTTCAGTAGCCCTGTTAAACAGCCCACGAATATTTCGGTATAGTGTGATTGGCAGCCTGACAGTATAATTTCTGATACCTCTGTAAAACCGGGTTCTAAAAGGCTCTTCGTAATAGTAATTAAAGAATTCAAATAACGTAAGATCCTGGCCCAGTGTGCTAAATTCCAGGGGCTGCAGAAGAAGTTCTTTTTGAAAATCGATGCTTTCAATAATCTCAGGATAGAGTTCCGGAGACAACCCTCTTTGTGCCCCCAAACCCGGGGCAATATTCAACCCTCCTAATTGGCCAAGCATCCTAAGGCCATCCGTGCCGGTTGGCTGGTTTTGGGCTTCTTGCAACAGCTTCGTATAACTAACATACTCCTTTGGGGCTGTTGCATAGTGAAATATCCCAAAGAGAAGAAAAAAAATACTTACAAATAGTACCTTATACCTCCCTTTCCAAATATATGTAATCAGCTCTTTTAAACTTACATCTTCATCTGTTCTTAAGTCTTTTAGAAAATCGATTTGTGTCCTGCCTTTTGATTCATTTGGCAGACCTGTATCAAAATTGCTTTCCGTATCAATGCTTTCGGAATTGCTCATATAAGCATAAATTATTAATAACGTGTTGAATAATTTCAGAAATACAATATATCCCTTTTTTGGAATCGAGTTCAAGTTGATTATTCTTTTTTCATCACCACTAAAAACATGGTGTAAAAAGTTAATGTTTATGCTTCAGCCTGAATGGAGTTGCCACGATAAAGTAAACAGGCAACTCCTCAACACAACATACATATTAAAGTCTTTCACAGCACCTTTGAGCATCTTGTTTGTCAACCTTATGAACTGAGCTATTTACTGGAGGCGACAGACGTCATGTCTCGTTTTTATCAGATCAATAATTACCAAGTTATTAGTACAGCAATTGTATACGACAATAAATCCTTATTTAACATAGAAAATATCACTTGTAAACTAACCAATTTTAAACCAACTTTAACCTATACTAATCACCAGTTAGATTTGTCCAGCTCTATAGAGAGGGCGGGGCAATTCTCAATTATAATACATTTTTATTTTAAGTAGTGTTATATTCGCTTAGAACTATGAAAAGGTTTCTCATACATTCATCAATATTCGCCACATCATTATTTCTTATATATATAAGCCTTCATTTCCTATCTAAATATGTTTCTTCTGCCCCACCTGAAAATGACTATATGGCAGCTATGATTGACAAACACCAAAGAGCACTAGATCTTGGACCACCAAGAATCATAATTGCAGGTGGGTCTAATATTGCTTTCAATATTGATAGTGAAAAAGTTCAACAAGAGTTAAATTTACCGACTGTCAATCTCGGTTTAAACATAGGTTTAGGTATTCATTATATTTTAAATGAAATTGAAGATATTGCCCAGGAAGGTGATATAATTTTTTTATTTCCTACATGGTTTACAGGACTTACAGGTACATATAATTTACAAAAACACACAGTTAACCATTTTCCGAAATCATCTAAATACTTCAGGTTCAATTTACATGAAGAGTTAAAAATACATGCGGAGCGTACAAGAAATCATGTCAGGAATATTATTGTATCATTAATAATAAATCGCTCTATTAATCGCGCACCTAAAGTTGCTGCACCGTTGGAGGGTATGTATTCGAGAGACAATTTCAATGAGTTTGGTGATTTTGAAGGGCATCATGATGAATCACCACCGGAAGATTTAGGCCAACGTTTAATCTATGAATATAAGTATTGGGAGGGTATTTCCGTATTGAATGGTTTTTATAATAAAATGATGGACAGAGGTATTCACATGTTTTATTTCTTTCCAGCTTATCCCAAAAAAGAGTTTGAAAAAAACCGCTCAGCCTTAGAAAATTTTAGAAATGACTTGAAAAATGATTTAAAAATACCCCAAATAATTGAACCTGATGCTTTTTTGTTTTCTGAAGATCTTTTTTTTGATACCACTTTCCATCTTAACAAGGAAGGGCGTAAACTTCGAACAGAAATATTGATAGAACATTTGCACTCAAATGCTGACTTTAATGCTTTAGTAAATGAATTAGTAAATAAACGAAGTATTGATAATAATGAACATAAACCCTAAACAATCAAAATGATTAAATTCAAAAAATATGCCCGAATTTAAAAGGGTATAATAAAATTACCCTGTAATTCTTTAATGACATACTATATCAGAAATTAAAATTCACCACATTTTTCTTAAAGATTCTTTATCAATTTTACGATTGATATCAAAAAATGTAGAGCTTGTACCTTCTTTCAATAATAATTCATCTTCTTTTCTGAAAATACGCGAAATCAAAGCAATTGGCACTAAAATAATAAAATATATTATTGCTAAAACAATATTTGGCACAATATAGCTCAGAGTCACAGTTAATTTTATCCATAAATAATTAACAAATTCTGAAAGCTTTTTAGAAAAAATACCAATTAATCCAATTACTAATGAAACAGTAATTGGCCAAGTCCAGTCAGTAAGTAAATAGATTATAAGAAAACCAACAGTTATAATTAAGACTGTTTTTGTTGGATCAAAATTTAATTCTCTTTTCATAGTCTATTAAAAAAGTGTGTAGATAAATGGAGCTATCGCACTACCACCACCGAAGACAATAAGTATACCGAGAAGTAATAAAACAACAATAACCGGTGATAACCAAAATTTCTTTCGGTCTTTCATGAAGTTCCATACGTCAGATAAAATATCCATTAATTTCTTTTTATTTTATTCATGTTAATATTCAATAATTGAACACAGATAGCAATCAAATATATTATGTTCAATCAGGTTTGAATGACTCCATCCATTTTTCACGGTTTTCCCAATCTGGTTGTTCTTCTTTAACCAGAATGAAATCATTAACAACAAGATAATCCATTTCAGTTCTCATAAAACATTTATATGCATCCTCTGGTGTACAAACTATGGGCTCTCCCCTAACATTAAAACTAGTATTTACTAAAATTCCATATCCAGTTTTTTCTTTAAACTTGTTTATTAAATTAAAGAATTTTGGGTTAGTTTCTTTATGCACAGTTTGTACTCTTGCCGAGAAATCTAAATGAGTAACAGATTGAATATCACTCCTCTCAAAATATAAACGTTCCCACATGCTTAAATCTTCATAATTTTTTGGCAGTTTTTTTCTTCTTGATTCTTTTACTTCAGCAATCAATAACATGTACGGTGATGGTTTATCTAATTCGAAGAAATTATTTACATCATCTACCAGTACCGATGGTGCAAAAGGCCTAAAGCCTTGACGATACTTGATTTTCAGATTTAATTTCTTTTGCATTTCTCTGTTTCTTGCATCACCTAAAATACTTCTATTTCCTAAGGCTCGTGGCCCAAATTCCATTTTGCCCTGAAACCAACCCACAACTTTTCCATCAGCCAATTTTTCAGCAGTTGCATCACAAAGTTCTAAAAAATTCTCAAACTTCCGAAAAACAGCATTATGCTTTCTGAAATCTCTTAAGACCTCTTTTTCAGAAAAATAAGGCCCAAGATACGCACCCTGCATTTTATCATTACCATTTTTTACAAATCTTTTTTGGTTGAAAAAAACATGATTTGCAATTTGTGCTGCCCCAAGAGCTCCACCTGCATCTCCTGCAGCAGGTTGAATAAAAATATCTTTGTACATACCTGTTTTCAATAATTTTCCATTTGCAACACAGTTAAGCGCAACACCTCCAGCCATACAAAGATAGTCTGAGTTAGTAATTCTTTTAGCTTCCGCTGCCATTTTTAAAACAATCTCTTCTGTTATATGCTGTGTAGCATATGCAAAATTACAGTGAATTTGCCCTACGTCCCCATCTGGCTTTACTACAGAAAAACCAAACAGCTTCTCCCATTTATCCTCTTTCACCATTTTAAGGCCAGTTGCATAGCTAAAATAATCTTGATTTAACCAGATAGAACCATCAGCATTAATTTTTATTATATTTTTTTTGAATATCTCTATAAACTTTTTTGTTTGCCCTGAATTTGGCTTGCCATAAGGGGCTAAACCCATAAGTTTATATTCTCCAGAATTAACCCTAAAACCAAGATAATAAGTACACGCTGAGTAAAATAATCCAACCGAATGAGGAAAACGCATCTCTTTAAGCAACTCAATTTGATTTTCTTGGCCTTTGCAAATTGTTGTAGTTGCCCATTCGCCTACCCCATCAATTGTCAATATTGCTGATTCATTAAATGGTGAAGGGTAAAATGCACTTGCTGCATGTGCGATATGATGTTCTGGGAAAAGAAGGTTAATTTTCTTTTTATCAAATTTATCTATGTTTGAAAGGTTGTCGATAATTTTTTTCTTAATTAACATTTTTTCATCAAGCCAAACAGGCATAGCTGTACGAAACTGCCTAAAACCTTTAGGGGCAAAAGCATAATATGTTTCTAACAGCCTCTCAAACTTTAACAAAGGTTTATCATAAAAAACAACTGCATCTAATTCATCAATTGTAAACCCACTTTCATTTAAACAGAAATTTACTGCATCAATTGGAAAACCTGCATAGTGTTTCTTTCTGTTAAAACGCTCTTCCTGAGCAGCTGCTAATATTTCATCTCCATGAATTATTGCAGCTGCTGAATCATGATAAAATGCTGAAATACCTAATATTTTTTTCAATATCTTACTCCAAAAATCTACTGATAGAAATTTCTATTAAGCAAATCAGCTATAATATGAGCAGATAAAACACTTCCATTGGTATTCACGTGAACTGCATCATATAAATATTCCATTGTAGGAGGAATTTCTTTAGCTAAATCTACTAATAAAACATTCTCATTATCTGCGACCTCTCGAATTACATCATTAAATATATGATAAAACTCGAAAAATGAATTGTGATTGATACTTTTCACAACATTGTCATAGTAATTTTTTACAATAAAATCATCATCCACATTAAACCTATTGAATTGGGTCATTAAGACAACTTGCATATTATTGGATTTTGCAATTGAAATGAAGGTTAATAGTGAGTTTTTAAATTTGCCTTTAACATAATCATATTCTATTTCACTTTCATTTCTCCATCCTGCCCATTCATCTTCATTCAAACCTTCTCCATTTTCAGAATTAAAGATTTGAGTTACCTCTCTATATAAGTTTGGCATTACCCATTCCTTAACCTGAAAAGCCCACCTGTAAAGAAAACTTCTACGGTTTTTATTTTCTACTACATCAGTAGTTATTCGCCTTGTATCTGGCCCATCAAAGTAAGAATTAACGTATAATAATTGTACTAAATCATTAATATTATGCATTAATACGACTGTTTTTGGGTTCGTCTGTAATCCTCTTGTCATTAAATCAAAGTTTGATTTCATCGAGTGTTTACCCATCAACCCTGCATTTCGAACTGTAACCCTCTTACCTGTTTCATTTGATAAAATCTCACCAACTAAATAAGGAAACCTTTTATCTTCGTCTACAAAAAAGCATTCAGTTGTACTCCCGCCAAAGAAGATAATATCTATATCATCATGCAATCTACCAATATCTGAAGGGCCAATAATAAAGCCATATTGATCTGTCCTTAACCGATACTCTTTATTCTCTAAATTTTGTGTAGCATTAAAAACCGAACTTGACGGGCCTGCAACAAAATCAGCATTAGACGGATATTCATTTAATGAAATTTGACGCTGCTGTATTTGAAAATCAGGCACCTCTTCTTCGAAGAAAATGTCAATAACTTTTAACATTACAATCAGAAGTACTAAGTTTACAAAAACTACAACTACGTATTTTCCAAATCTTTTCATAGTTATTTAAAAATTAAATTAAACCTACAATTTGACGTTTCTTTATTCTTTTTTATAGAAAAATAAAAGAACCTCTAAATAAATACTATTTTAATAAAAACCTATTCCAAATCTTGCTTTAAATTTATGAATTCCGTAGAAGAAATTAATACTAATCGTCGATTTTCATCACAATAGCGTGTCCATTGAGATTGTATAAGACAATTCTATCTTTCATATCCATTTGTTCTTCAACATGCTTGGTTATACCATCACACTCATGGTATCCATAATCATCGTATACTACAATTCCATTAGGAACCAGTCTGTCCCAAAGCCAATCAACAGACTCTTTTGAAGATTTATAAACATCTACATCAATGTGACACAGTCTGAATTTCAAATCTTCAACCATGCTGCCTGTTTCATCTGGAAAAATTCCTTCTAAAATCTCAACATTGTCCAATTTTAATTTGTTTTGCATAAGGTCTTCCACAAGCTCTCGGGAGGTGTCATCATGCTCACCGCCTACATAAACAGAGTCCTCTGAACTCGCTTTAACAACACCTTTAAATGTATCGCAGAAAAAAACCTTGTCATTTATACCTGATAATTTTGCACTTTTTGCAAGTATCCCTCCCGTGCCACCACGCCAGGTACCTACCTCAATCATGTTACCCTCAGGAAGCTTAGATACTTGTTCAACCAATGTCCAAAGTTCATAACAACGATAAATATCTACAAGAGTATAGTCTTTTATGATTTCATAAGTTTTCCTAAACTCAGTGTTTGTATTCCATGGACTGTAAGTCGCATATGTTTTAATCTCATCATACTCTTTAACAGGAGCTGCCTCATCACCTCGGTCTATACTTATATCGTACCCAAATCGGTACCCTATTCTTTTTATAGTTTCTTTAATAACAGAACTTTTTCTCGGTTGAGTCTTTACAATTTTTATACCAACCTTCTTAAATAATTTTTCCAATCTAAGTAATTTTATTGATTTGAGATTTTAAATGGATTACAGGTTTTCTTTAATTGAATTAAACCACCTTTGTGCCATTTTTTGAGCACCTGTTTCATTGGGATGAATTTCATCGTTTAAATCAGAATCACCAAAGTTTGAATTCATATCAACAACAAAAATTGGTGATATCGAAGTAGATTTTCTATTACTAAGATCCTGAATCCAGTTATTCCATCTGTTAACTCGCTCATGGAACTCTTGATCCAATCCAGAATTCATCGGAATAATTTTAGCTATAAAAATCCTTACGACTGGATTATCAGCTCTCAATTTTTCAATAATCGATTCCATAGAATTCATCGACATCTCAAAATTGTTAGGCATCGAAATTGAGTAAGAAACGTCGTTAGTTCCCAAATGAATTAATGCAATATCTGGCGTATAAACCGAAAGCCATGAATCTAAACCAGAATTAATTCCAACACTTGACGCACCGTTATGCCCTTCATGTCTTGTATCCCAGGTGCCAGGGTAACCTGCCGGGTTGGTATTCCTTGTTCCTACATAATAGAAATTAAAACCATCTTCTTTTAGTAAATTGTACAAGGTATATCTGTAAGCATAGGGGTCTCCATTTGTTATGGAATCTCCCAATGGTAAAATTCTTTTTTGGGATGGTACTTGAACAAAATTAACAGTTACTGTTTTGTTTTGGCTCATCTCAACTTCAACAGGATTGTGTTTTGATACTACAGAACCACTCCAGCCCGCAAAAACCCAGCCATCGGCAGGAACTGCAGTTAACAGAACATTGGTACCAAAAGGATATGTACCCTGCCCCCCCTGATTTGCCT
>PWLF01000038.1 GCA_003559475.1 Bacteroidales bacterium | reverse complement strand
TCTTCACCTTTTTCTTTAATAGCTATTTTAATCGGAGGTTCTTCCGGTTTGTCTTTTTCAATTTTACTTTCTGTTGTTTCTTTTTTCTTCTCTTCCTTTTTTTTCTCCTCTTTTTTGCTTTTAGACTTTTCCTTATCTTCTTTTTTCTCTATCTTTTTCTCTACTTCTTGAGTCTCTTTATCTTTCTTTTTAGTAGAATCCTTAGATGTTTTTTCCTTAGTTTTCTTTTTTCTTTTGCTTGAAATAGAATCAGGATCAATTTTTCCAACTACTTTAGGTCCGGAAATTCTTACTTCATCTTTGGCAGAATCTTTATCAGAGTCTTTAGGGGTATCAGTACTTATAATATCTAATGATGATTTGATATTTTTAATGAATAAGTCTTTCTCCTCTTCATTTTTATTTTTTTCCTTTTCCTTTTCTTGCTCCTCTTTAGAGTCCGATGTTTTATCATCTTTCTCTTTACTATCATCAAGACTTATAGTTTCGCGTTTGATAGAACTTTCCCTCTCCTTTTGAGTTTTTTCTTTTAAAGTTTTTTCGGATTGAAATTCTTTTAGAAGCAACTCATAAGCATCCTGAGAGATTTTGGAATTAGGGTTATTTGCAACATCAAAACCTTTTTTGTTAAGATATTCAGCAATAGTGCTAATTCCAAGATTGAATTCTCTGGCAACTTTACTAAGTCGTAATGTCTTTGTGCCTTTAGTCATATAAAGTGTTTAAATATTAAAATCCTAGCTTATTAAATTTATTAAGCTATATAAATCAATCAAACTCTTCTTTCAGTATACGAATAACATCATTTATAGTTTCCTCCTCAAGATCGGTACGTTTAACCATATCTTCAACTGAAAGATTCAAAATACTTTTAGCAGTATCGAGACCAACTGATTTAAACTCATCAATTACCCACTCCTCAATCTCATCAGCAAATTCTGATAAATCAACATCCTCTAAGTCAGGGTCGGTTTCTCTGTAAACATCTATTTCATATCCTGTTAGTAAACCTGCAAGTTTTATATTAAAACCGCCTTTGCCAATAGCTAAAGAAACCTGATCCGGCTTAAGGAAAACCTCTGCTCTCTTATTCTCCTCGTCAATGTTTATTGAGGTTATTTTTGCAGGACTTAGCGATCTTGATATATAAAGAGATGTGTTTGTCGTATAATTTATAACATCAATGTTTTCATTTTTTAATTCTCTTACAATGCCATGAATTCTTGAACCTTTCATGCCAACACATGCTCCGACAGGGTCTATCCTTTCATCATAAGATTCTACTGCTACTTTGGCTCTTTCTCCGGGCTCTCTGACTATATTTTTTATGGTTATCAGACCATCATATACTTCAGGAACTTCTTGCTCAAATAATCTTTCCAAGAAAACAGGAGATGTCCTTGATAGTATTATCAAAGGATTATTGTTGTGTATCTCTACTTTTGAAACAACAGCACGTATAGTGTCTCCTTTTCTAAAATAATCAGAAGGGATTTGTTCTTGTTTGGGCAAAATAAGTTCAATATCTTCATCATCTAAAATAAGAAATTCTTTTTTCCAAACTTGATAAACCTCACCGGTAACAATCTCTCCTATACGCTCTTGATATTTTTTAAAAACGTCATCTTTTTCAAGTTCTAACAATTTAGAAGCTAAATTTTGCCTGATTGAAAGAATTTCACGCCTTCCAAAATCACTCATCTTTACAGGCTGAGAAACTTCTTCCCCTATTTCAAAATCCGGCTCTATTTTTATAGCTTCACTATATGCTATCTGAGTATTTGGGTCCTCAACTTCATCATCATCTACAATAACCCTGTTATGCCAAACTTCAAGATCTCCCTTTTCAACATTTACAATAATGTCAAGATTAACATCAGGACCATATTTCTTTAATAGCATGTTTTTAAAAACATCTTCTAAAATAACCATCATTGTTGATGGCTCAATGTTTTTGAACTCCTTAAATTCGGAGAATGATTCAACAAGATTTATATTTTCCATTTCATGTTATTATATTAAATAATTTTTTTCAGTTTTAAATATTTCCTATATTTTGGGTTCAATTTTTGCTTCTTTAATATCTTCAAAATTTAAAAAAACTTTTTTGTCATCACTAACAGTTGAGTTTTTTGATGTTTTTTTACTCCCTTTTTTTCCTGTATCTTTTGAAAATAAAGCTATCTCTATTCCTTTTTCTTCTACCTTTGATAAAATACCCTTTTTAATTTTTTCATCATTTGTTAAAACTTTTAGCGCTCTGCCAATGTTTTTATGATATTGACGAATTAATCTCAAAGGTTTTCCAATATCGGCTGATGATACTTCTAGTTCGAAATCAATAGTGTCCCTATCTAAAAATTTTTCAATATGTTTGCTAATTTTTACACAATCCGAAACACTAACACCATTATCGCCATCAACATGAACTGTGATTTTATTCTGTGGAGACACTTTCACGTCAACAAGAAACTTGTCAGTCTCTTTAAAGTAATCATTAACTATTTCTATGATTTTTTTCTTCTTTAGCATGCCTCTATCTAATAAAAGAGGGGACTTAACTGCCCCCTTTACTTAAATTTCAAATACAATTTGACTGCAAATATACTAAAAATTATAATAAAAAAATATTTTTTGTTAAAGTTTTAAACATATTTACGGGTCAACAGGCAACTCGACCTCTGATTCCTTCCGGCTGACAAGGTCCGGGCCGGATTTTAATTAATAATTTTATCATAACGTTTCTGCTGTGATTATTGTGTTACCGGCATTAAATTGCCTTGAATACCATGCGTATCAACAATAACAAAAATCGACTCCTGTTTTATGTATGATAATCCTTTTTAAAGATTAAGCTAATAAATGGCAGATTATATAACAATTATTTTTTATCTTTTTTTAATATAATAGTGTTTATTATAGATACAATTAGTAATTTCGCAAAGTCTGTAATAATAAAAAAAATATATATGGAGTACAATTTTAATGAGATTGAAAAAAAGTGGCAAAAGTATTGGAAAAAGAATAAAACATATAAAACTGAGATTGATCATTCAAAGCCAAAACATTATGTGTTAGATATGTTTCCTTATCCATCGGGAGCAGGATTACATGTTGGGCATCCACTTGGATATATTGCATCAGATATTTATGCAAGATACAAAAAACAAAGAGGGTTTAATATTTTGCACCCTATGGGATATGACGCTTTTGGGCTACCTGCAGAGCAGTATGCAATTCAAACAGGTCAGCATCCGGAAAAAACTACAAAAAAAAATATTAGCAGATATAGAGAGCAGCTTGATAGAATTGGATTCTCTTATGATTGGGATAGGCAAATATGTACTTGTGATCCCAAATACTACAAATGGACACAATGGACTTTTATTAAACTATATAAATATTATTTTAATAATGTAACACAGAAAGCGGAGCCAATTTCAGATTTGATTTCAAAATTTGAGAGGTCGGGTAATCTTGATGTTGATGCTGCCTCTGATCCTATTCACGAATTTACTGCTGTTGGATGGCGTAAAGCTGATGAAAGAGAAAAGCAGGAAATTCTTATGAAATACCGCCTTGCTTACCTTTCGGAAACAATGGTAAATTGGTGTCCTAAACTTGGAACCGTTCTAGCTAATGATGAGGTTAAAGAAGGTTACTCCGTTAGAGGAGGTTATCCGGTAGTTAGAAAAAAGATGAATCAATGGTTCCTTAGGGTTACTGCTTATGCTGAAAGACTCTTAAGAGGTCTTGATAAAATTGATTGGCAGGATAACCTTAAAGAGATTCAGCGTAACTGGATAGGCAAAAGCGAAGGAGCTACAATCTTTTTTAAAATAAAAGATTCGGAACATTCAATTGAAGTGTTTACTACAAGACCTGATACTGTGTTTGGAGCTACTTTTATGGTGTTAGCTCCGGAGCATGAGCTTATTAAGGAAATTTGCACAGAAGATTATAAGCAAAATGTAAATGAATATATTGAACAGAGTTTTAAGAGATCTGAGCGTGAGCGAATGGCAGAGACCAAAAGCGTTACAGGTCAATTTACAGGTGCATACTGCGAACACCCCTTTACGAAAGAAGCCATACCGATTTATGTCGCTGATTACGTGCTTGCAGGATATGGAACAGGCGCGATAATGTCGGTTCCCGCCCACGATAGCAGAGACCACCTCTTTGCCAAAAAATTTAACATACCCATAAAAAAAGTAGTTGATGGACCGGATATCGAAGATGAATCATATGACGGCACTGAAGGAACGATGATTAATAGCGACTTTATTAATAATATGGACGTTAATACTGCTATTAAAACGGTTACGGAAAAACTTGAAAATTCAAATCTAGGCAAATATAAAGTTAATTACAGGATCAGAGATGCTATATTTAGCAGACAAAGATACTGGGGAGAGCCTTTTCCTGTTTATTATAAAGAAGGCATACCCTATGTTCTTGATGAAAAAGAATTGCCGCTTGAACTGCCAAAAGTTGATAAATATTTGCCTACGGAAAGCGGTGACCCGCCCCTTGCCAGAGCAAAAAATTGGAAAACCAAAGACGGATATCCTTTAGATTTTAATACTATGCCCGGGTTTGCAGGGTCAAGTGCTTATTATATAAGATATATGGATCCGCAAAACGATAAGGAACCGGTATCAAAAGAAGCAGTAGAATACTGGAGAGATGTTGATATGTACGTCGGAGGAGCTGAACATGCTACCGGACACCTGGTTTATGCAAGGTTCTGGAATAAGTTTTTATATGATATAGGTGTTGTCGTGGAAGATGAACCTTTTAAAAAGCTAATAAATCAAGGAATGATACAAGGAAGATCAAACTTTGTATATAGAATTAAAGGAACAAATAAATTCGTCTCGTATAACCTCAAAAAAAATCATGACACAATACCTGTTCATGTTGATGTAAATATTGTAGATAGTGATATACTTGATGTCGAGGCGTTTAAAAAATGGAACCCTGAATATAAGGACGCAGAGTTTATTTTGGAAGACGGAAAATATATTTGTGGGTGGGAAGTAGAGAAAATGTCAAAATCATATCATAACGTTGTAAATCCTGATGATCTTATAGATAAATACGGGGCAGATACTTTGAGAGTTTATGAAATGTTTCTGGGACCTATTGAGCAGGCAAAACCATGGGATACCAATGGCCTTGAAGGAGCTTTCAGGTTTATTAAACGTTTTTGGAGAATTTTTCATGATGAAAAAGGTAATCTTGATGTTTCATCAGAAAAAGCCAATAAAGAAGAATTGAAGCTATTACATAAAACAATAAAAAAAGTAAATGAAGATATTGAAAAATTCGCTTTTAATACTGCTATAAGCACATTTATGACTTTGCTTAACAAATTGTATGAATTAAATTGTAATAAAGAGGAAGTGTTAAAGCCTTTTGTAGTCATGTTGTCGCCTTTTGCTCCTCATATTTCGGAAGAGTTATGGTGCAAATTAGGGCATTCAAACAGTGTTGTTTTTGCCGAATATCCTAAATATGATGAGAATTATATAGAAGATGATTCAGTTGTTTATCCGGTTTCTTTTAACGGTAAAATGCGTTTTAAGCTGGAAGTTGACGCAGGTACAGAGCAAGAAGAAATAAAAAAATTAGTTATGGAAGATGAAAAATCAAAAAAATGGATTGAAGGAAAGGATGTAAAAAAGATAATTGTTGTTCCCGGGAAAATTGTTAATGTAGTAGTATAATATTATGAGTTAAGACAGTGAAATTGCCAACCTTTATTCCGGAAGGGATAATTCTCTGTTGGAAGTGGAAACTTTCCGAATTGTTAATATAAAATCGTTTTTGCAAGAAGAAAAATATATCAAAAATGACAGATTTTTAGTGCCTTTTTTTTATTTGTTCAGTTAGAAAATAACCGGATTTTATCTATAAAAACAAACAAGCATTTATATTTTGATGAATTATAAGATTATTTGTATCTATTATACGACAGTTTTTGTCGTGAATAATAATTTTTTTTATAATATTGTAGGTGCAAAGCATGAATAAAGCTAAGTAATTTTTTGTTTTCAAAAAGAACGATTAGTTTTGAGCTGTTTTTTCATAATTGTAAGTGTTTTTCATAATGTGATTTTTCTTTAAGCTCAAAACTAGATTATGCGAACAAATGTTTGTTGATGGAAAAGGGTGTTGCTTTTAAGTAGCACCCTTTTTTACTTACATAGGGTCTATATCAGTAATTATTCTTACCGTTCTGTATTTTTGAATTTTTTGAAAATTTTCGAGAAGCTTTTTTATTTTTTTTTTATTGTTAAGGTATTTATTATCTTTTGGGATTTTGACCATTATATTTTTTGTATAAAAATTGCGGATTCTGCTAATGAGAGGATATTCAGGCCCAATTACATTATCCCCGAAAATATCAATCAGCTTTCCTGCTAATTCATCACAGCTTTTATTTAGCATATCAGGGTTTTTATGTACAAGAGATAATAATATAAGTCTGAAAAATGGCGGATAATTAAACTCTTTCCTTTCACAGAGTTGCTGTTTATACATGCCTGAGTAGTCATTATTTATCACTTTTTTTATAACGTCATGTTCAGGATTATAAGTTTGAACTATAACCTTCCCTCTTTTTTTTGTTCTCCCGGCTCTGCCACTAACTTGCATGAGTTGTTGGAATGCTTTTTCATAAGACCTGAAATCGGGGAAGTGAATAAGGTTGTCGGCATTAAGTATTCCAACAACGCTAACATTATTAAAATCTAAGCCTTTGCTTATCATTTGAGTTCCAATAAGGACATCAATTTTTTTTTGTTCAAAATCAGATATAATTTTTTGATAAGCATTTTTAGAGCGTGTAGTGTCAAGGTCCATTCTGCCTATTTTAGCATCAGGAAAAAAAATCGGTATTTCTTCTTCCACCTTTTGAGTTCCAAATCCCTTCATCAACATATTTGCTGAGCCACAAAAGCTACACTTAGATGGTATTTTTTGAGAATAACCGCAATAATGACATTTGAGTTTTTCAATTTTTTTGTGATAAACAAGAGTAACATCGCAATTTTTGCAATGAGGCATAGCTTCGCATTCTTTACATTGTAGTAATAAAGAAAAGCCGCGCCGGTTTTGAAACAAAATAATTTGTTCTTTCTCTTCCAAGGCTTTTTTAATGTTGTCAATAAGAAGAGAAGAAAAATGGGACATCATTTTTTTATGACGCGTTTCTTTTTTTATGTCAGCTATTAATATTTCCGGCATTTGGATATCTCCGTGTCTTGAAAATAATTCAACCAGATGATATTTTTTTGCCTTAGCATTATAATATGACTCTACAGAGGGAGTTGCTGACCCGAGTATTGTTTTAGCACCAAACATATTGGCGAGGTATATTGCCGTGTCGCGCCCGTTGTATCTTGGTGCTGGGTTATATTGCTTATAGTTGGCATCGTGCTCTTCATCAACGATAACCAGTCCGAGATTTTTGAAAGGCAGAAAAACAGCCGATCGTGCTCCCAAAACTACCTTATAACTTATTTTGTCTTTGCCTGATTTTATACCTCCTTTTGCAATATTACTCCACACTTCCGCACGTTCCATATCATTAAACCGTGAATGATAAACGCCGACATCTTCACCAAAATGATTTTGTAATCGCTCAATGATCTGTGTTGTAAGAGCAATCTCCGGCAAAAGATATAAAACCTGTTTCCCCTCGGAAATGCACTTTTTTATCAACTCAATGTAAATCTCCGTTTTCCCACTTGATGTGACTCCATGCAAAAGAGCTACCTCTTTTTCTTTTAAATTCGATACTATTTCATTATATGCTGCTTGCTGATGATTATTCAGAATAATATTGCTGTTCCCTATGTTTGAATGATGAAAACGACTAGATTCCTGTTCATAAATTTCAAAAACTCCTTTTTTTACAAGGGCAGTTACAGCTTGCGTAGCATTTGAAGATTCTTTAAGCAAATCGTTGTATGAGATTTCCTTATTTTTATTACCGGTGCTTTCAGATAATTTCATATATGCCATTAAAACTGTAAGTTGTTTAGGAGCTCTTTTTTCAGCATATTCAAAATATTTTTTCAATTTTTCCTCATCCTCTTCATATTCTGCTGAAAGCTTTATGAACTTAGTTTTTTGGGGCTTATATGTTTCATTAACAAATTCTCTGGTTGTAATAATTCCTTTTTCTATCAAATTATTGATTAAAGGAATTATTTTTTTTATGCCTGCGGCTTTGATAGCTTTGCTTATGGTTAGCTTTTTCTTTTTTTCAAGCTCTTTTAAAAGATTTGTTTCTTGAATGCTAAAAGATTTTTCATCAAGAATAGCTTTTTCATTTATGATTATTTCGGTTTCGCTGGATAGTTTCAAAGCAGCCGGCAATGCAGCGTTCATAACTTCGCCAACATTACACATATAATATTCAGCGACCCATTCCCAGAATTTAAAATGCTGAGAAAGAACAAGAGGTTTCTCATCCTGAACGGAGATGATTTCTTTTGTTCTTTTGCTTGAAGGACTGTTATTATGTACTTTTCTTATTAAACCTGCATATAATTTTTTTACACCAAAAGGAACGACAACTCTTTTGCCTGATTCTACTTTATCTTTAAGATGGTCAGGCACAAGATAAGTAAAATAACCTCTTACAGGCAAGGGTAATAATACATCTACATAGCTTTTGGTGTTTTGCATGGTTATTTAAAAAGATATTTTTTTAATCATTGAATATTCAAAATTAAGATTTTTATTTGAACATTAAGATAAAATCCCTTTTAATAATATTGTTTTACCATATAAGGTACTGTGTTAAATTCCAAATTTTTTTATAAAATATTTTTATTTTTTTTAATTTTGTACTTGGCCAAAGGAAGACGTACGGTGATTCAATAAACCGATGTCTATCCAG
>PWLF01000154.1 GCA_003559475.1 Bacteroidales bacterium | reverse complement strand
CTTGAATTACACGGAAGAAATACTTTTTTGATAGTTTCAGAGGTTGAACTCCCCAAATTTGATAAAAATAAAATATTTCTTGTTGCTCTAACAATGCTCTCAATAATTACCTTGGCAACTTTAAATATTTTACCCATAATGGTTGCTGCATTACTTGGCTGCATTTTTTTAATTCTTACCAAATGCATATCTATGGAAGAAGCTTATAAAGCAATAGATTGGAAAGTTATTTTTTTATTGGCAGGGGCTATAAGCTTAGGAGTTGCTATGGATAACAGCGGAACAGCTCAACTTATATCCGGATTCCTTATAGGTACAATTGGAGCTTGGGGGCCTGTTGCTATTGTGTCTGTTTTATATTTAATAACTTCTTTAATGACTGAAGCTATGAGCAATAATGCCAGCGCAGTATTGCTCGCTCCCATAGCTATTGCGGCTGCGATAGCTATGAATGTTGATCCCAGACCATTCCTTATGGCTATTACCTTTGCTGCATCTTCAAGCTTTATGACACCGATAGGATACCAAACGAATACTATGATATACGGAGCAGGGAATTATAAATTTAAAGATTTTTTACGGGTCGGCGGACCTCTTAACTTGCTGTTCTGGATTATAGCAACATTACTAATACCTGTTTTTTTCCCTTTTTAATTAAAAAATTTTAGTTATGGAACAAATTAAAGAGATTATCGGATTTTTAAGACACATAATAGAATACCCTCTTTTTAAATTAGGAGAGTCGCAAGTTAACTTAGCTTTGTTATTATACATTATAATTGCAATTGCTTTTTTGATTTTTGTTTCCGGGAGAATTAAATCTTTATTGCAAAATCGTCTCCTAAGTAAAAAAAATCTTGATGTAGGAGTAAGACAAGCCATAAGTACTATAATTAGATACATTATTGTGGTTATTGGTTTGATAATAATTATTCAAACAGCAGGCATTGATCTTAGCTTTTTGGCTATAATTATAGGTGCTTTTGGAATTGGTATTGGATTTGGTTTACAGGCAATAACAAATAACTTTGTTAGTGGAATAGTTATTTTGCTTGAGAGACCAATAAAAGTAGGAGACAGAATCGAAGTTACCAACCTTGCAGGAAAAAAAGTCAATGGTGATGTTATTGATATATCTTCAAGAGCCACTAAAGTTCTTACTAATGATAATATCGCTGTTATCGTTCCTAACTCTGATTTGATAACTTCTACTGTGATAAATTGGAGCCATAATGACAGAAGAGTTAGGTTTAACTTCCCTGTGCCGATACATCTTAAAGAAAATCCCGAAACAGTAAAAAAACTCCTTATGAAAGTTGCTAATGAAAATGATGGGGTCTTGAAAAACCCGCCTCCCGATGTTCTTATGGGTGAATTTCAAGAGGATAGAATGGTTTTTATATTAAGAGTATGGACAACTAAATACATCCAAAAACCCGGAGTACTGAAAAGTCAACTTTATTATGAATCGTTCAGAATTTTAAGAGAAAATAATATTGAAATACCTTATCCCCAAAGAGATATTCATATTAAAAATAACCCGAGTATACAGGAAAAGTCTAATAAATCGTAATACATATAATTTTATCAAATGCAATCAAAAAATATTAAGGAAACAAACAGAAAAGTATTGTCTATTAATCTTGATCAATCAATTTACGGTTCATTTGCCGAAATAGGAGGGGGACAAGAAGTTGCAAGAAATTTTTTTCATACAGGTGGAGCATCAGGAACAGTTGCTAAAACGCATTCAGCCTACGACATGGTTTTTAGTGATACATTATACGGGAAATGCCCTACAAAAAGATATGTTTCTCAAGAAAGACTGAATCAAATAATGGATTTTGAATATAATAATCTTATTAGTGTATTATGTGATAAAAGACATGAAAATACAAAATATTTTTCCTTTTGTAATACCGTTGAAACTTTAAATTATAAAAAAAATAACGAGTCACACGGATGGATAGGAGTTAGATTCCAATTAAATCCTAAAAGTGAACCTAACAATGTTATTATTCATACAAGATTGTTGGAAAATGATAGACAGATGCAACAAAACACCTTGGGAATAATAGGAGTTAATCTAATTTATGCCTGTTATTTTTATCATAATAACCCCGACCAATTTTTAAAATCTTTGCTGGATAATTTATCAAATGACAGGGTTGAAATAGATATGATTAATATGACAGGACCGCAACTTGATTATATTGATAATCGGCTATTATCCCTTAAGCTTATTAAATATAAAATGACCAATGCTTCTATGTTCGACAGAAACGGTATAGTCAGACAACCAACGGATATGTTTTATAAAAAGAATCTGATACTTATAAGAGGTAGTTTTAGACCAATAACTTATGTGGGGTTTGATATGCTGAAAACAGGGTATTCATTATTTAAGAAAGAGTCAGGCGAAAATTTTAATAAAGAAAAAAATGTCGTTTTATGTGAAATGACACTAAATAATCTTATCAAAGACGATGACTTTGGTGAAAAAGATTTTCTTGATAGAGTTGATATTCTCTGTGGTATGGGACAAAATGTGTTAGTGTCTGATTTTAGCGAATTTTATAAGTTATGTGTTTGGTTAAGAAGATTTAAATTGGATAAAATAAGACTTATTATCGGAGCAATTACAGTTAAAGATATTATAAATAAAAAGTATTATTCTAACTTAAGAGGTGGCATTTTGGAAGCTATGGGTCTGATGTTTTTAGATAATTTGAAAGCTTATGTTTACCCTGCTAAAAATTCAGATAATAATGAAATCTTAAACATTAAAAATATGCCTGTAGAAAAGGAAGTGGAGCATTTATATGATTATTTGACAGATAATGATTTTTTAGAAGATATAACAAATTACAACGAGAAATACCTGTCTTATTTTTCTGATATTGTTTTGGAAAAAATTCAGTTAAACGACCCGGAATGGGAAAAAATGGTTCCTAAGTATGTTTCAAATTTTATAAAAAACAAAAAACTTTTTGGGTTTGAAGGATAGATATACATTATCTAATTTTATCGCTATACCGTGTATAAGGAGAAATATCCTGGTTTGCAAAATCTTTCTTTAAATATTTAAAATACCCTGCAATTGCTATCATAGCAGCATTGTCTGTGCAATATTCAAAAGGCGGTATAAATACCTCCCAATTGTTTTCCTCCTTTTTTTTGAGAAGAGCTTTTCTTAGTGCTGAATTAGCTGAAACTCCTCCTGCTATGGCAACTTGTTTTATGCCCGTTTGTTCCGAGGCTTGATGTAATTTGTTCATTAAAATATCTACTATAGTTTTTTGTATTGAGGCGCAAAGATCATATTTGTGCTTTTCAATAAAGTCAGGATCTGATTTAATATTATCTCTTAAAAAATAAAGAATTGAAGTTTTTAACCCACTAAAACTATAATCTAATCCCGGAACTTTAGGATGAGGAAAAGAAAATTTTTTTGAATCTCCTTCTTTTGAATATTTATCAATTAAAGGACCTCCGGGATAAGGCAGTCCCATGATTTTTGCTGCTTTATCAAAAGCTTCTCCCGCGGCATCATCTATTGTCTTTCCTATAATTTCAAAGCTATAATGGCTTTTTACCTTAAAAATTTGAGTATGACCGCCGGATACAATTAAGCATAAAAATGGGAAATTAGGGCTTTTACATCCATCCTTTTCAATAAAATGTGCCAAAATATGCGCATCAATATGATTTACAGTAATTATTGGTATATCCATAGCCATACCAAACGCTTTTGAAAAAGAAGTTCCAACAAGAAGTGAACCTAAAAGACCGGGACCGGCAGTAAAAGCTATTGCATCTATATCTTTTTTTCTTAATTTTGCATGATCAAGAGCATGTTTTACTACAGGAATAATATTTTGTTGATGAGCTCTGGAAGCTAATTCCGGCACAACACCACCATATTCTTTATGAATGGTTTGATTGGATATGAAATTGGCAAGAATTTTGCAGTTTAATATTATTGCTGCTGATGTATCGTCACATGATGTTTCTATACCTAAAATTATTGTTCCCATGCAAAACTTTTAGCGTTTATAAACGTTATATAATGATAGATTGTTTAATTAATGGCAAAGTTATCAAAAAATGCGTAAGAAGATTCTAATTATTTTGGCTATTGTTTTTATTATACTGCCTATATTAATGTATGCAGTATTAAGAACATCCTATATGCAGAATTATCTTACGCAAAGAATAACCGCTTATCTTAGTAAAGAACTTCAAACAGAAATAACGGTCGGAAAAGTGGATGTCTCATTTTTTCTTAATATTGTACTTGAAGATGTTTCTGTTAAAGACAGGAAAAATAATACTCTACTGCAAACAGACAAACTTACATTACATACAGGCAGAATATCTTTAAGAAATAAAGTGTTTGGTATTAGAAAATTATCTTTTCAAAATCCGGATGTCAGAATTATAAAATACAAAGGAGAGGATGATTATAATTTCCGGTTTTTAGTTGATTATTTTACTTCCGACCCTGAAAAAGAACCTGATGTATGGGGATTCTTATGTGACCATTTTCTGCTTTTTGATAGTAAATTTAAACTGATTAATGAAAATGTGGAAGTCAATCAAGTAAATGATAAGTTAGATTTTAATAGAATACTTTTAACTGATTTTAATATTGATATTTCTGATGTCTCTTTTGGTGAAGATGAATTTGAAGCTTCTTTTAATCATTTGTCTTTTGTTGAATCTTCCGGTCTTGTTCTTAAAAATTTAAAGGGATTATTTAAGTATAGCTCCACAGGGGCGTTTATTGAGAATATGACATTAATAACCAATAACTCTAAATTGGTTATGGATGCAAATATGGATTATGAATCACCGGAGGATTTTAATAATTTCGCCGATGATGTTTCTTTTACTTTTAATCTTAGTCCTTCGCATATTAGTCTTGCTGACTTAGATTTGTTTTTACACGATATTGAAGGAAAAGATGATGATTTTAGAATTAAAGGTAATTTATCCGGCAGACTATCTAATTTGAGAGCAAGAGAGTTTATGCTTGTTTATGGAGAATCCACTATACTTGACGGAGATTTTTTTGCATCCGGCTTACCAAATATAGATAATACTTTTATTAATTTATCTGTGAATCGTTTTTCTACAACAAGACACGATATTGACAGATTTGCTAACGTCGCAGATATTAAAAATATTGAAAGTGATTTTTATGACTATTTAACAAACCTCGGAAATATTATGTTTAATGGAAACCTTACAGGGTTTCTGAATGATTTTGTCGCTTATGGAGATTTGAATACCGGAATAGGAACCATAAAATCAGATATAGCAATTTTTGATGAAGATGGAAATGGTGATATAGGATATAATGGCTCGTTGTCTGTTATTGACTTTGATATTGGAAAACTTTTAAATCAAAGTAAAATCTTTGGTAAAGTTGATATGAATCTGCTTGTTAATGGAACCGGCTTTTCTTTTGAAAAGGCTGACCTGACTTTCGATTCAAATTTTGATTATGCTACAATAAATAATTACTCTTACTCTAATATTAATTTTAAAGGTAGTTTGAAAAATAAGCAAGTTGATGCAGATTTTTTATTAAATGACCCAAATGCATTCGTTGAACTAAAAGGAATGGTGGATTTTTATAAAAAACCCTTTATGTTTGATATAAATGCGGATATATCTGACCTTAATCTGACGGGAATTAACTTGTATCAAAGGGATAGTCTTTATAATTCAACTATCTCTACAACTCTGAACTTAAACTTTTTAGCTACTAAACCGGACGACCTGGAAGGAGAAATAGCTATCTTAAACACTAACTACATAGAAGAAATGATCGGTGATTCTTCTGTAACAGAAAGCTATTATTTTGACCAAATATTGCTTACAAACAATTTTTTTGATAATAAAAGAGACCTTAATCTTATAACAGATATCCTTGACCTTAATATTAACGGTAATTTAAGATTTGAATACATTGCCGAAGCTACAAATAAATTTTTTGCAGGGTATATGCCTGCATGGTATGGTGATAGACTTCATGACCTATTTGACAGTAAATATGATATGGACTTCAATTATAATCTCAAATTTAAAGATGTTTCTTTAATAACTGATATATTTATTCCTGAACTTTATGTGTCTGATAATTCAAAAATAGAAGGACATTTTAATAATAAAATTAACGATCTTTCTGTAAAAGGAGATTTTAATGAACTTGCTTATAATAACAGTGTTTTTAAAAATTTTTCTATTGAGGGCAGAAATAATGATGAATTTTTTACATTAGAAACAGGGAGTAGTGAGTTTTTTATATCCGATAGTTTATGGATGCATAATTTCGTGTTTACTAATTCTATAAAAGATAATTCACTTAAAACTTCTGTTGAATGGATAAATCAAGATAAAAGAATACGTAATGAAGGGTCCGTTAAAACCGTAGTTGATTTTCATGAGTTTAATCGTTTTGATTTAAAGTTTCTGACTTCTCATTTCTTTGTGAATGATTCTTTATGGAGCTTTAAAGAAGATAACCTTATAAGCGTTCATGATGATAAATATATAATAGATAATCTTGTTTTATATAAAGGTCAGGAGCACATTCAGTTTGACGGTGAAGTATCAAGAAATCCGAAGGATGAACTTAGCTTACAATTTAAGAATTTTGATCTTTCAAATTTTGATTATTTTTTTGAAAGAAATAATATTTCGTTTGATGGGATGCTTAGTGGTAGCATATTGATTTCTAATCCGTATGAAACACCTAATGTTTCCGGCAATGCTAAGATAATAGATTTTGGGTTTAATGAAGATCATCTCGGTGATTTAGTGGTTTCAACAAAATATGATAGAGAGTTGGAAGGGTTTGAAGTTGACCTTGAAGTTATATATCATGGAAGTATTGGGTATAATAAACCTATTGTAGGGTCAGGATATTATTTTCCTGACAGGGAAAATGATAATTTTGACCTCGATTTTAATGTTGAAAACCTTAGACTCTCAATGTTTGGAAGGTATCTTGATGGCTTTGCTCAAAATTTTAGAGGAATGGCATCAGGTCCTCTTAGATTAGAAGGTCCGGTTGAATCTCCGGAACTTAGCGGAAACTTAAGGCTTGCTCGTACTGGGTTTAGAGTTGATTATTTGAAAACAAGCTATACTTTTGCTCATACTATTGAAATAGGAAAAGATTATTTTGCTTTTGACAATATGGTAATTAATGATACAATAGGAAATAGAGCAAGAGCAAATGGTAAGATTACTCATAATAATTTCAGGAATTTTGCTCTTAATGTTGAAATTTTTCCTGATAACCTTGTTCTTCTTAACACTACACCGGCTCATAATGAAATGTACTACGGAAGTGCATTTGCTACAGGTAGAGCTCATATTCACGGACCGGTTGATAATATTGTAATGGATATTTCTGCCAGAACCAACAGAAATACCAAGTTCTTCCTGCCTCTAACATACAGAGGAGATATAAAAGAATCAAATTATATAACCTTCGTATCTTCTAATGATAATAATAACAATAATAACGATAAAATAATTATTAATAATGAAGGAAATCCTGAACATGTAGTTGATGTTTCAGGACTTACAGTTAATTTCGATTTGGAAGTTACTCCTGATGCTGAAGTTCAGCTTATATTTGATTCACAAATCGGTGATATAATAAGAAGCAGAGGCGAAGGAAATATTAGATTAGAAATTTCTTCACAGGGTGCTTTTAATATGTATGGAGATTATACTATTTCAGAAGGAGATTATTTGTTTACTCTTCAAAATATGCTCAACAAACGTTTTCGTATTCAGGAAGGTGGAAATATACGATGGACAGGCGACCCTATGGATGCTGAAATTGACCTAAGAGCATTATACAGGGTTAGAACTGCTCTTTTTGAACTCGTTAGAGAAGTTGACACTTCTGATGTATATAGAAGAAGAATGCCTATTGATGTTGTTCTGCAAATGGAAAATGACCTCTTTAATCCGGATATTACTTTTGATATTGATCTGCCGCAATCAGATGAATCTACAAGAGAAATGGTTGACAGGCTTATAATTACCGAGCAGGAGATGAACAGACAGATATTCTCGCTACTTGTACTTAACAGCTTTATGCCTACTAACCCTGATCAATACAATACCTCTCTTGGATATGGCGTAGGTATGACTTCTACAGAGATGTTGTCAAATCAAATAAGTAACTGGCTATCACAAATAAGCACCGATTTTGATATTGGTATAAATTACAGACCCGGAGATGAAATATCAAGTCAGGAACTCGAAGTAGCACTATCAACTCAATTCTTTGATGACAGGCTCATAGTAGATGGAAATGTCGGTGTAACCGAAGATAATCCCGCTGCTGCAGGACAAAGAGCAAGTAATATTATTGGTGATGTTAATATAGAATACAAAGTGACACCCGAAGGAAGATTTAGAATTAAAGCGTTTAACAGATCAAACACTATGGATATTTTAAATACTAATGCGCTTTATACACAAGGTATTGGAGTTTTTTATCGCAGAGAGTTTGATAACCTTGATGAACTGCTTAGAAATAGAAAAAAAGAAGAATTCTCTGAACCAACACTTCCCGAGAGTGATGTTCAAATTCCTGAACATGAATTTTAATTTATTTTTTTAAAAAATATACTGATTGAAAGTATTTTTAAGCTTTGATTGACAAGGGAAATAAAGCTTCGGAAATATGTTTAAATAATTAGCTTGATTTTCTATATGGGTTTTTAAAAAATATTTAAAAATTATTATTTTTGCGCCTCAAAAAATAAATAAATGGAAAGAAAAAGTAAAAAAGAGCAGATTTTAACTTCTATAAAGAGCTATTTTATTATAACTGTAGGATTATTTATTGGGGCATTAGCATGGACAGCCTTTATTCTGCCGTCTGATATTGTTGGAGGTGGAGTAGTAGGAATAGG
>PWLF01000086.1 GCA_003559475.1 Bacteroidales bacterium | reverse complement strand
GGTTCTTCTTTTGGTTCTTCTCTCGGTTCTTCTTTTGGTTCTTCTTTTGGTTCTTCTTTATCTTTTACAACAACTACCGGTTTATCTGTTTTTTCATCTCTTTTTAATACTATTTCTTTACTTCTTTTTGAAACACTTCTCCATGCTTCCTTTTCTAGATCAAAAAAAGTAGCTACTTTTGGAGATGATGGTCTTATACCTTTAGGATGATCGTCTTTAGGAATATACTTCATCATAGTAGTACCTCGAGCAGGTCTAACTTCACCATCAAGTTTAATAAATTCAAAATTAATTATTTTACTACGTAAAAGCTTACGTAATTCTGGAACAGAAATAGGTTCTCCAAAAAGTAAACGCTCTAGCATTAATTTTTCATATAAATAATCAACAATTTGTTTATCTTCTAATGATTCACAAATTCTTTTACCATAAAGTTCTTCAGTTAATATACTTTTTATAAAAAATTTAGTCATTATTATATTTATATTCTATTAAATCCCAAAAATTTTCACAAACTATTTCTGAAAACTCGGATTCTAAATTAACCTGGGCATTATTAAATTTTTCTTCAAAATTTTGAAGAATTTTTTCCTTTTCTTCTTTTGAATAATCTTGTTGCTCCATATTATATATTATTTTTCGGCACCATATTTCTTAAGTAAATCAACTACTTCTTTATAACCTCTTGCTGAAGCCCAATATAAAGCTGTATATCCATATTTATTTTGTACATTCGGATCTACCCCAGATTTAAGCAACATTTCAACTATCTCTTTATGACCATTAAATGAAGCAAAATGTAAAGCTGTATATCCATCTTTATTTTGTACATTTGGATCTACACCAACCTTAAGCAACATTTCAACTACCTCTTTATGACCATACATTAAAGCCAAATGTAAAGCTGTATTTCCTAATTCATCTTGTACATTCGGATCTACCCCAGCCTTAAGCAACATTTCAACTACCTCTTTGTTACCTCTTTCAGCTTGTTTTATTAATTCTTGATCCTTTCTTTCTTGGGATAAAAGTTCTATATCTTTTAAAATCTGCTCTTTAGTCTTAGGTTTTAAGTATTTATGTATTGATTCAGATACAAGTTTCATTATTACTTTTATTTTATATATTAAATAAAAATATATAAATTAACCACATTTACTATAACCACAATTTGGATTAATGCATTGTATACATCCATCTTGCATAATAAGTTTATCTTGACAATTTGGACAATTTTCTTCACTTAATTCTTCATCTATATAACGTGAAAGAGTTCTTCTTACTACAGATGAAAAGGAAGTTATATTTTCATCAATTTTTTTAATGACTCTAATAACATATTTTATAGGCGCGCCTTGTCTTAATAACATAGATGTTGTTAACGTAAGAGTTCTTTCTTCTATTCTTTCTGCCGCTAATTGAAGATCTGAAATTTCAAAATCCCCATTTACAAATTTATAATGACCTTTTCTGATTTTTATTATTTTCCCTGTAGTATTTTTATTTAAAGGTGGATTTTCAAAGGCAAATATTTCATAAGGTTTTTCTTCTAATTTTCCTATAATAACTGCAAATTTTATTCCTTTTGCCGTTGAAACAAAATAATCAGCTTCAAGTTCTTTTGGTCTTTTTGGTGCGTGATGTTCTTCAAATTTAACAACATCCTTTTTATTTGATAAAAGAACACCTGAACGAGATCCTTCTCTATAAATAGTTAAACCTTTACATCCGGCATTCCAGCCTTCAAAATAAATATCATTTACTTTTTCTTGTGATATATTTTCAGGGAGATTATGTGTGACAGAAATAGAATGATCAATCCATTTTTGTATTGCCCCTTGCATTTTTATTTTTTCAATATAATCTATATCATAAGATTCTGAACCACCCCAGGGAGAATTATTAACTAATTCTTGAAGCACTTCTTCTTTTTCTTCCTTTAAATATTTATGTGCTTCTTCAAATGTAATTTTTTTATCAGATGAATCTACATACCATTGTATAAACGGATAATGAATAACATTATATTCTTCCCAGGAATCTCCTAATGCATCAGTATATGAAATTTTTACACCTTCTTCATGGGGGTTTATTTTTCTTCTTCTCCTAAAAAATATTTTAAATACCGGTTCAATCCCCGATGTTGTTTGTGATAAAATTGATAATGAACCTGTAGGTGCTATTGATAATGTTGCAATATTTCTACGACCATATTCAAGATAATCATTATACTCTTTAATGTTAAAATTATTAGATATTGTTCTTCGAATAAAAGGATTGCCAGCCTCTTTGTTTGCACACCAAATAGGAAAACAGCCTCTTTCTTTTGCAAGTTTAACAGATTCTCTATAAGAATTTACGGCAATATATTGTTGAACTTCTTCAGCGAACTTGGATGCATTTTTTGAACCATAAGTTAATCCTAAACTTGCTATAGCATCACCTAGACCAAGAATTCCTATACCGGTTCTTCTTCCTTTTCTTAAAATTTCTAATATTTTATTCCATACTAATAATTCAGTTTTTTTAATTTCGGGGTCCTCTGGATCATTTTCTATTTTTTTAATAATATCTATTATCTTTTCTTCTTCAAGGCCGACAATGTTATCCATGAATCTCTGGGTGTATCTTGATATTTTAGCTAATTTAGCCCAATCAAACTTTGCTTTTTTTGTAAATGGTTTTTTTACAAACGAAAATATATTAATTGAGCCTAAACGGCATGAGTCCCAACTACTTAAGGGAACCTCACCACATTGCAAGTTATTAATATATAACCATTTAGATTTATTTACTTCATTTAAAGATTTAAACCCACCTATACAAAAATTGTGCCATTTATCAACGGTTCCATTATAAACATTTTCATATCCACAAAATTGTATTCCAATAACTTTATGATTATAAGATTCAGCATATTCTTTTACTTCATTAAATGATTTTAATCCATATTTAGTTTTAAGACTATCAGATACACCATTAGATTTGCATTTAATAGACCATTCTTTTAACATTGGCTCTCTTCCTAATTCAAATTTAAGATCACTATAAATTTTTAGTTGAGCCTGTGTTTTTTCTTCTCCTTTTTGTTTGTATGTTGCACTTAAAGTATTTGTTCGTTTATTGTTTATATTTGTTGTTCTATTAATATACTTATTACTGCATAATTTAGAACAAATGGCGTATTCTCGCCTATCATAATATGTCCAAAAAATTTCTCCACACTCTTCACAAATTTTTTCAACAAATAATTCATTTCCTATTATTTTAGTATTGTAACCATTTTGAAGTGCTTCTTTATATCTTTTTAATATTCTCGGATCTTTATCTGAATATTCAAAACCCAATTCACTAGCAATAAATAATGAAAATTCATAGACACCATTAAAACCTCTATATGGTTTAATAAATTTAGGTAAATTATTTTTTTCAGCAAAATCTATCCATTCTGTTTTAGAAAATCTTCTTCTTAGTTGTTTTCCAAACTCTAAACCTTTTTCTATAAGTTCTTCATTAGATACTTGATAAGCTGTATGATTTTGTAATCCCGGGTTCGACGCAAATTTTTTCTTCCATTCATTCGACATTCTATGATAAGGATTTTTAAGTCCTTTAATTAATTCTGAATGAAATTTTGTGTGTTCGCATCTTTCCATAATTTTAAGATTATCAAATGAATTATTTAATGAATTAAAATCCTTATGATGAATAACATAATCGGCTGGAATTTTCATATTTTCATTAAATTCATATATAAGTTTATGTTCAGATTTTAATGTTTTCTGACCGCCATTGCGTACCCATATATAATCAACTCCTTGAGAATTTACAGAATTACATATATCATCCCATGCTAATTGGGTTCTTTCCATTACATAAACACTATCACCATATACAAGATCTTTAGCTTCTTTATAGCTACCATCTTTTAATCTTATCTTATGATTAGATGTACATTTAATACTATCACCGGAGTCAAATTTAACCTCATATATAGGTTGATTATATCCTGTAATTCGAGGATTTCTCATTATCTGTATATTAATCTTTCCTTTATCGTCTAAACAATATACAGGAACATCTTTACCTTCATTAACTAATTGTTTAATAGATACAGCATTTCTTCCATCTGCAACAGCAATAAGAGTATCACCTACTATACAAGGATTTGTTCCTTTAGTTTCAAATCCTTCTGATGAATAACAATCTGCCGGTGATTCTTTAATAATATTATCCCAGAATAAAACTCCGGGTTCTGCGTTTTTGTGCGCTTGATTAACAATACTTTCCCAAATATCCTTTGCTTTAACTTTTTTTACATACGTTTTTTCGTCTATTTTAATTATTTTATTATATGGAAGTTTTTCTTTTATTTCAAGAGATCTTTTTTGTGTTGGCCATGATAAAATATAATCTTCATTATTTTTAACAGCATTCATAAATTCATCTGTAATTTTTACAGATATATTAGCACCTGTTACTTTATTTTCATCATCTTTTATTTTAATAAAATCACTTATATCGGGGTGGTTAACTGACATTGAAACCATTAATGCACCTCTTCTCCCGTCTTGTGCCACCTCTCTTGTCGTATTAGAAAATCTATTAATAAAAGAAACAGCCCCTGTTGATGTTTGAGCCGAATTATTTACTTTTGCTGTTGAGGGTCTAAGATTTTCAAGAGTTATACCAACACCACCTCTTCTTTTCATTAATTGAGCAATTGATTCATCAATATTAAAAATACCTCCATAAGAATCAGAATTATTATCTACAAAAAAACAATTTCCTAAGGAAACATGAGATGAATTCCCTAAACCAAATAAAATTGATCCTCCAAATATAAAATATTTAAAGTTCTTTATAGTTTTATAAATTTCTTCGTAAGATAAAGGATTGGGATATTTTTCTTCTATTCTATGTATTTCTTTTGTTATTCTTTTTAATGTATCATCAGGGGTAAGTTCAAGATAGTTATTTTCATTTTTATTTTTGAGTGCATATTTATTAATCCATATATTTGTTGCTAATATATCTCCATTAAAATACTTCAAAGCAGCTTCTCTGAGCTGCTCTTCACGGTAATAATTTTTTTCCATTTAATAATACTTATTTTATTTTAGTTTGTGTAATATTTATTATTTTTTAACAAAAATTAATTTTACTGTTTTAAATCCTATATTATTGATTTATTAATTCAATTTTTAAATTTCCTGAATCAAAACATCTTAAATATCCTTTATTTATATCCAATGAGAACAAGAACATTTAAGATAAATTAATATTTACATCCTTCTTTCTTTTTTTAAGTATTTGCTTTAATTTATCTGCCTCCTTTTCGGCCTTAATGTGAATAGCTTTAGCTTCTTTTCGCTGATTATAATATAATGTTAATATTTCTGTTAATAGTGGTTCAGTTGAAGTATCAAAAATAGCGCCACTAATACATTTAGTTTCACTTTCTTTTGGTTCCTTATTTTTATCTTTAGTAATAAAATTTTCTATAGAAATATTCCACTGACGCATTATAGATGGGTAAAGAGAAGCAAAATCAAATGATACCACCCACTCATAAAGATTAGGTGTAGGTTCAAAAACAAAAGCACCTTCATAATCAGTTCTTTTTCGCTCTTTATGTACCTTTGGAAATACTTTACCTCTTTTATAAGCAAATCTTACAAGAGTTGCCTCTAACATTGCTATTGGGGAAAAAGCACTCATAACTTCAACCCTTGTAATATTTGATAAACCTAAAAACGTTGACATTGTTTTAAGTTTTTTATGTATTTGTTCTGTGAGTATAGTATCAATTGCATTATAAAATACATATCTATCAAAATCTTTATTATAAAGATCGGAAAATGTTCCGGGATATTTAACTTTCTTAATATCAAGAGCTGCCTCTGCAACAAAATCAAGAGTATTATTTTCTTTTACCTCAATTGTTCGGTCCCATTTTTTATAAATATCAAGATAGTCGACAATAAGTTTATGCTGTGGTAAAGTAATAAAAACTCTTTTATTTCTATCCATTATTCTATGTTGATACCATTGTTTTGTTGGTGACATCCAAGAAATATCAAGATTAATTTTTCTACATCTATTATAAATATATCTCCAATCAAAACTCCAAAAATTCCACCCAGAAATAAGAGGGGCATGCCTTGCATAATTATAAAGAAAATCATGAAGCATATTAGCTTCATTTTCATATTGTTTATATATAAATCTGTACTTTATTCCTAATTTTTTAATATGTTCATTTATATCCTTTTCAATTTTATCAATTTGATTTCCAGTTAAAGGTTTTAAACCAAAAACATATACCTCATCTTTATGAGACCAAGCAATTGTGTTTATTCTTTTTTTAGCTTCATCTGGATCAGGAAATCCTTCTTCGTCTACTTCAACTTCAATATCACAAAAATAAGCATTTGGTTCATTCATTTCAAATAAAGGATTTACAATTTTTTCTCCGGCATCTATAAAAAATTCCTGAAGTCTGGTTTTTGATAAAAATTCAGAAGGAACTTTATAAACAGGACGATTATCCCAAGAAGAAAAATCTGAATGGCCTCTATTTTTTTGTTTAGAATATAACCAAGAATATTGATGTTGAGAAGGAACATTTATTTTTTTATAAGAAATATTTCCTTCTTTATTAATATAAGATATAATAAGTACACCTGGATTTTGTTGAATATTGACAATCATAAAAATAATATTTAATATTAATTATTATATACTATAAAAACAAAAAGGTTTATATTAATATAAACCCTTTTATTTTTTTATATGCCTTTAATTATTCGAACTTATCACCTTCTCCGGGATAATCACTATCACCTTCTCCGGGATCACCGGGTTGATCTGGACCTGTTGGCCCAGAAGGACCATCGGGTTGGTTATTATTCTTTGTACCCTTTTTATATACTAAAAAACCAACCACCAATACAATTGCTACTAAAATAACTATAATTTCTACCATAATATTTTTATTTTTTTTTATATAATATATATTTAATTATCTTCTATGATAAGGTAAATTTTTATGAGTATAAGTTGATACCCATTTTTTTAATTCTTCTAAATTTTCAAATATATAAACAGGAATTCTTAATTCTTCTTTTGCTATTCTAACTTCTTCATCAGCACCAACAGAATAAATTTCATTACCTTTATCATCAAAAGCTTTTATTCTTATTAGAATATCACATTTCCTAAGCCATACTACATCCCATTCAAACCATTCATGTTCTCCTCTATGCATATGAATTTCTGCATAATGAGATAAAAGTGGTATAAATGGAGTATATCCATGATCCATGAGAATATTACCAGCATCAAGCTGTTTTCTTACATTATCTGATGTTCTTCCATTTGTATAAGGGGATGCTATATAAACACAAATATCTTTACTTTGTAACGTTTTCATTTCATTAAAATTTAAATTTTTGAATAAATGAACCTTTTTTATTTAATTTTTTTAAATCTTTAAATTTTTCTTCTATAATATTTTTAAGTTCCTCATATTTAACAGTATTAAAATCTTTTTCATAAAAAACTTGTATATGAGAATCAGATGTAACAGGAAGAACAAAAACATGATATTCATCATTTGCACCTGAATTTTCTATTACCCTCTGAAGACTTTTTAAATTATTGATAATCATTTCATCAGATAAATCATTTATGCAATAATTAACAACTAAAATAGGAGATGCCATAACTTAAGAATTTAATTGGGTTGGATTTTTTCTATCGTCTATTTCTTCAATAATACCTAATTCCTTTAAAGAAATTATTTCTATGGTATTAATATTTTCCTTATTACTTAATACTTTATTAATCATATTATATAATACATTTTTACTAATATCATTATCTCCTAACTTTTTTTCTTGTTCTGCTATTTTATTTAAATTAATTTTATACATTTTTTTTATTTTTTATCAGTACTACCAAATCCACGGACACCTCTATCATCTGTCAATCCTTCATAAAATTTTTCAAAATTATTTTCACCTTCAACTATTTTAACTTCACTATTAAATACGGGAATTTCTAGAAATTGAATAATTTTCATATCTTCATAAATACAAACTCCTTCATTTGACGTATTAATAATACTTATATGAATTTCTCCTTTATAAGTATAATCAATTACTTGTGCACCAAATATAATTCCATGTTTACTCGCAATCCCTGATTTATTTGCAGCAACTAAAGCTCTTCCTGCTTCTGCCATACGTGAACTTATACCTGATGGTATAGTAATTCGAGATTGAGAGGGTAAAATAAAATAAGCTTTTCCTTTATCTTCATCAAAACCAAAATAATTACAAGATTGACAGCCCATTGAAGAGCCTGCTGAAGAGCCCTCTAAAGAAACATAACTGGTTACATTTGTTATAATAGTTGAATCATTTGGCAGTTTTAAATACTGTGCAAAAAAATGAGGATTTTTTTCTTTTAAATCTTCAATAAATCTTTTATCAAATTTAGGAATAAAAAAATCTATTCCTGCGTCACTTGGAAAAGCTCTATTTGGAGATTTTACTTCACGAAATTTTAAGAATTTAATTGTATCTGTTTTTTGCGTCATTATTTTTTAAATTTAAAGTTATACATTCTAGAAATTATATTATAATATGTATATTAAGTTTTAAAAAGTTAAGATTTTTTATTATTTTTTTCTTTAAGTAAATTAGCATATTCGTCATAATCCATTATTTCATGAGATTTATTATTTCCTGTTATTTTTTGTTTAACATCCTTTGCACCTTTTCCTTTTTCAAAACATAATGGAACGCCCATCTTTTTGGCCATCATTACGCCAATTTTATCATGAGGATTGATGTTCATCTCATCTATATTTTCGCTCAATCTTTCTAATCGTGTATCGTCTGTTGCAACCCAAAAAGATGGATGATACATTGGAGAGCTTAAGCGAGGTCCTCCAT
>PWLF01000159.1 GCA_003559475.1 Bacteroidales bacterium | reverse complement strand
TAACTGTTTAAATCTATAACCAAGATATGAAATACAATGAAAATACTCAAACGGTAAAAGAAAACAAAGAAAGCACGGAAAATAAAAACCTATATGATGAGGTTATTGAAAGTAGAGAGTCTGAGCCATTAACTACGGATAAAAATCAAGAAGAACAAAATAATAAGCAACAGATGCAGGGAACAGATGGTAATATTGAGCAAAATGGCAAATCATATACAAAGTATGAATATGAAGACTCTTTAAAAAAATCTACAGAGTATTTTAAAGGTGATAGCTTAGCTGCAAGTGTTTGGATAAACAAATATGCATTAAAAGACTGGGAAGGAAATCTTTTTGAGCGAACTCCTGATGATATGCATCGCCGAATTGCAAAAGAAATTCATAGAATAGAAAAAAAATATCCTAATCCATTATCTGAAGAGCAAGTATATGAATTATTGAAAGATTTTAAATATATCGTGCCTCAAGGCAGTCCAATGGCAGGGATAGGAAATCCTTTTCAAATAGCTTCATTATCTAACTGTTTTGTTATTGGAAATCAGGATAAAGCCGACTCCTACGGAGGAATAATGAAAATTGATGAAGAACAGGTACAACTCATGAAAAGAAGAGGAGGGGTGGGGCATGACCTTTCACATATAAGACCAAAAGGAAGCCCTGTAAAAAATAGTGCTCTTACCTCAACAGGAATAGTACCTTTTATGGAAAGATATTAAAATTCAACAAGAGAAGTAGCACAAGATGGAAGAAGAGGAGCCCTTATGCTTAGCGTATCTGTAAAACACCCTGATGCAGAAGATTTTATTGATGCTAAACTCGAACAGGGTAAAGTTACAGGAGCTAATGTCAGTGTTAAAATTACTGATGAATTTATGAAGGCAGTAATTGAAGATAAAGAATTTGTTCAACAGTATCCCGTTAATTCTCAAAATCCAAAGTTTACTAAAAAAATTAATGCAAGAAATCTCTGGAAAAAGATTGTTCATAACGCATGGAAATCAGCTGAACCCGGAATACTATTCTGGGATACTATAATTAATGAGTCGCTACCGGATTGTTATACAGATAAAGGGTTTAATACAGAAAGTACAAACCCATGCGGCGAAATACCCCTATGCCCATACGATAGCTGTAGATTGTTAGCCATAAATTTATACGGATACGTCAAAAATCCATTTACTGAAAAAGCATATTTTGATTTTGACTTGTTTAAAGAACACGTTGGGCATGCACAAAGAATAATGGACGATATTATTGACCTTGAAATAGAAAAAATAGATGGAATAATTAAAAAAATAGAATCTGACCCTGAAGATTTTGAAGTAAAAAGAGTAGAAATAAATTTATGGAATAAAATTCGTGAAAAGTGCATACAAGGTAGAAGAACAGGTATTGGAATCACAGCAGAAGGCGATATGCTTGCCGCATTGGGATATAGATACGGAACAGATGAAGCAAAAAACTTCTCGGTAGAAGTTCACAAAACAATTACTTTAGAAGCATACAGAGCATCTGTTAAAGCAGCTAAAGAAAGAGGTGCTTTTGCTGTTTGTGAGCCGGAAAAAGAAAAAAATAACCCTTTCATGCTTAGAATAAAAGAAGCAGACCCACAACTCTTTGAAGAAATGCAAAAGTATGGAAGACGAAATATTGCTTTGCTTACCATTGCCCCTACAGGAAGCGTTTCCTTGATGACTCAAACAACATCGGGAATCGAACCGGTATTCATGCTTGCTTACAAAAGGAGAAGAAAAGTTAATCCAAATGATAAAAATACTAATGTTACTTTTGTTGATGAGGTAGGCGACCACTGGGAAGAGTATAACGTTTTTCATCATAAGTTTGCAGAATGGCTGAATGTCAATGGATATGATATTGAAGAAATCAGAACAATGGAAGAGGAAAAACTGGCTGAAATTATTGAAAAATCTCCGTATTATAAAGCAACTGCTAATGATGTTGATTGGCTGGAGAAAGTAAAAATGCAAGGAGCCGTTCAAAAATGGGTTGACCACTCAATAAGCGTTACAGTTAATGTCCCTAAAAAAGTTTCTGAAGACCTTATAGGTAATATCTATAAAATTGCATGGGAATGTGGTTGTAAAGGGGTTACTGTTTATAGAGACGGATCAAGAAGCGGAGTGTTAGTTAAAGATGATAAAGAGAAAAAATCAGAATTTAAAGAAACCAATGCTCCTAAAAGACCAAAAGTGCTTGAAGCAAGTGTCGTAAGATTTAATAATAATTCTGAAAAATGGATGGCTGTCGTTGGACTTCTTCATGATAAACCGTACGAAATTTTTACAGGTAAAGCCGAAGGGTTTTACCTGCCTCCATACGTGGAAAAAGGATGGGTTATTAAAAACAGAACCGAAAAAGGGGAAAAAAGATACGACTTCCAGTTCCCTGATTGCGATGGATATAAAGTTACAATTGAAGGATTATCACGCTCATTTAACAAAGAATTTTGGAATTATGCAAAATTAATATCCGGAATATTAAGACATGGTATGCCCTTGCCTTTAGCTGTTAATCTTATTGATAACATGAGCCTCGAATCAGATAGCTTACATACCTGGAAAAATGGTGTCGTAAGAGCTTTGAAAAAGTTTATACCTGACGGGACTAAAGCAAAAGGAAAAATTTGTAACAGTTGCAAACAAACTACGGTTATTTTTCAGGAAGGATGCTTAATTTGTACGTCATGCGGCGAAAGCAAATGTGGCTAAGCCACAAAACTTAAAGTGTTATTACCTGATTTATATAAAATAAAACATTCAAAGTTGTACTGTTTTAAAGAGAAAAGCAAATTTTTATTAAAAGGTGTTCGTTTTTTTGCGAACACCTTTTTTGTTTTAATTCAAAAAAAGTTTTAATTTTGTATTTGAAAAAATATTAATTTTGATGCGGCATGATTTTTGCTATATCTAAAATGTCGTGATATACTAAATAATAATTTATTTATAAATTTAAAATTTTTAAAAAATGAGAAAAGAATTAAACCTTTTCGGATTACTTTTAGCAGGATTTTTTATTTTAACTTCTTTAAATAATGAAGTTTTAGCTAAAGATACTGAACAAACAGGACCAAGGTTTGAGTTTAAACAAGAAGAAAACAGTTATGAATTAGGAACTCTTTTTGTTGATGAGTTAGAACCTCAAACATTAGAAATTGAATTTGAGAATAAAGGGGATGCTCCTCTGGTATTATCAAGAGTTAGAGCATGTTGTGGCACAAATGTGAGGTCATATCCGGAAGATCCTATTGCTCCCGGTGAAACAGGAATAATTGAAGTTAATTTTCGTCTTGCACCCCGACCTCATAATATTAACAGAAGCGTAGTTGTTATGTCAAATGACCCGGATGGGCAGAAAGTGTTGAGAATTAGAGGAGAAGTTGTAGAAAGAGATTAATATAGCAACTTGGTTTAACCGCCTTCAATTCGAGTCTTGCTTCAAATATTATTTGCTGACATTTTATTATGGTTGGTAGCGTTGGGTTTACGTAATGAATTAATAATAATTAAAAGTTTTTAGAAATGATTATCAAAGTTATAACTTGGTTATCGCGGATTGTTTTTGGTGTAGCATTTATTTTTGGAGGCTTGTCAAAAGCTGTTGACCCCTTAGGCAGTGTATATATTTTTGATGACTATTTTGTTGCTTTTGGGATGGAATGGTTAATGCCGTTATCTTTGGTATTTGCTTTCTTTCTTAATACGCTTGAATTTGTTGTTGGAGTTGCTGTATTGCTAGGTCTGCAAATGCGCATAAGTGCGTGGATAGGCTTGCTGTTTATGGCATTTTTTACACCACTAACATTATATCTTGCAATTACCGATCCGGTGCCTCACTGTGGATGCTTTGGAGACGCCTGGATAATGACAAACTGGGAGACATTCTACAAAAACATCCTTATTCTCGCAGCTGCAATAGTAATTTTTATTCAAAAAGATAAAATTACACCTCTTTTGTCAAATAAAAAAGATTGGTGGATAATAGCAGGGCTAACAATTGCTGTTGTTTGGTTATCGTTTTTCTGCCTTAGAAATCTTCCTGTAATTGACTTTAGACCATGGAAAGTTGGCAATAATATTGCCGAAAAACTTGAGCCAATCCAAGAAGGAGAATCCAAATTCATTTTTGTTTATGAAAATGTTGAAACCGGCGAGAAAAAAGAATTTAAAAAAGATAATTTACCATCAGCGGATGAATGGAAATATATTGATAGGGAAGAAATAGTTATAAAAGAAGAGATACCTTCACCTATTGAAAATTTCTCTATTTTAGATGAAATTGGTATTGATTATACTGATTATTATATTGAGAAAGAAGATTACCACTTTTTTGTAGTTGCCTATAATCTTTATACAACTAATATTAATGCATTTATAAATAGGATTGATCAATTTGTGAAAGAGGTTGAAAATGATGGATATTCAATAATTGTTTTAACGAGTTCTTCTCCTACGACTATTGATAAATTCACACAAGAACATAATATTGATTATCAATTTTTTATAAGTGATGAAAGAGAATTAAAAACCATTGTCCGTTCAAATCCCGGATTAGTCCTCTTAAAAAATGGTATTGTGTTTGGAAAATGGCATCATAGAAATATACCTTCTTATAAAGAAATTAAAAAAGAGTTTATTGAAGAATAATGTTTGATAAGTCTTAAATAAAAATTGGCACATTCAATAAAATTTTGAAAGTGCCAATTAATTTTTAAGGGGGTATTGTCAGTTAAAAGACTATCTTTTTGTCCTAAAGAAATCTTTCATTAATTTCTCACATTCATCTTCAAGTATTCCGGAAACAACTTTTGTTTTTCCGGGGATTATTTTTGAAGAGAATTTATTATACCCGCATTTTTCATCACCGGCACCAAAGACAATTTTTTTTATTTGCGCCCATTTAGCAGCTCCTGCACACATAGGGCAGGGCTCAATAGTAACATATAAATCGCAATTGGTTAAGTATTTTGATCCGAGAAATTGAGCTGCAGATGTAATTGCCAGAATTTCTGCATGAGCCGTAACATCATTAAGCTTCTCCGTCATGTTATAACTCTTTGCAATAATTTTTTCTTCACAAACAATTACGGCACCTATAGGGACTTCATTACTATTATATGCTTGTTGGGCTTGTTTTAATGCTTCACGCATAAAATATTTGTCGTCAAAGCAAATTTTTGTCATTGGCAATAAATTAAAACATTTTTTTAATGGTCGTGGTCATGAGCGTATTCCTTAGCTTCCTTATATGTTTTATTTATTGTGCCCGGTGCATGCTCAGGTGGAGCATAAATGGTATATAATTTTAAATCAACATCTCCAATATTCTTTATTTTGTGCCAATAGCCTCCCGGGATAAAAGCAGCCCAATCATCATAAATGGTTTCTTTAAAAGTAAGTTCGTCTTTAGTTTTACCCATTATTACTTTTGCTTCTCCTTGCTCTATTCTAATAAATTGATCATGATTATTGTGCACTTCAAGATCTATAATTTCGCCGGGTTTAAGCGACATAAAAACCATTTGCATATACTCTCCTGTCCACTTTGCTTTTCTGTAATTCTCATTTTCGAGTGTCTCTTTTTCAATGTCTAAAACAAAAGGGTTTTTACCCTTGTCATCTCCATAACATTCTTTGCTAACTTCTTCTTTTTCTTCAGCATAATCTGTTTTTTCATTGTCTTTAGTTTCTGTTTGACAACCAATGCTTAATACACCAACTACCAAAGCAGGTAAAAACATTAAAAAAATTCTTTTGATTCTTTTTGAATGAATTTTTCTCATAATTATTTCATTTTTTAGTTATAAATTATTTTTTAATTAGTTATTAAACACAAATGTATATAATTTGTTTAATATAAAAAAGTGTTTGTATGGTTTAAAGTTTATTTTTTAAAACTTAACTTTATTATTTTTTATCTTTTTTACTACCTTTATATAATTCGTATTTAATAAACTTACATTCAATAGGACCATTAAAAACAGAAATTTTCCTTGAAGGCTTAAGCCCTATATTCTTTAATGGGTAGTCATCTTCTGTTATTATCCATGCAGTAAAACCCTCGTATTGTTGTTTCAGAGTATCTCCGATTTTTTTATAAAAATCTATAATGTTCTCTTTTTTTAATCTTTTTCCATAAGGTGGGTTCATTATTAATATTCCGTTTTTATTACGGTTATTATTTGAAAAAAAATCATTTCTTTGAAGTCTTATTGTTCCAAGTAAGCCTGCTCTTAAAATATTTTGCCTTGCTATACCAATGTTCATTCCGCTTATATCCTGTCCTTCAATAATTATATTCCCTATAGATTTCTCATTTTCAACAGCCTGTGTTTTTATCTTTTCAAATAATTCGATATCAAAATCTTTCCAGTTTTGAAACCCGAATTTTTTCCTTAGTTTCCCTGCAGGAATATTTTGAGCAATCATTGACGCTTCTATAGGTATTGTCCCACTTCCACACATTGGGTCAATTAAAGGAGTCTTTTTATCCCAGTTTGACAACTTAATTAGTCCTGCTGCAAGAACTTCATTAAGAGGAGCTCCCCCGGTTTGTTTTCTATAATTCCTTTTGAATAAAGGTTGTCCGGAACTGTCAATAGAGACATTACACACACCACTACTAAGATGAATAGAAATTTTTACATCAGGGTCATATTTCTCTACATTTGGTCTGGAATCATATTTCTCTGCAAAAAAATCAGCAATTGCATCTTTAGAGCGAAGAGCTACATAATGAGAGTTATCAAAAACGGAATTGTAAACAACAGAATTAACAACAATAGTTTTTGTATGACTAAAATATTTATCCCACTCTATTTTTATCAAATTATCATAAAGATCGTCTTGTTTTTCAACCTTAAATGAGGTTATTGATTTTAATATGCTTATGGCTGTCCTGCTGTAATAGTTAACCTTGTATATAATTTCATTATCCCCGGAAAACTCAACGGCTCTTTTGGCTTTTTTTATGCTTTTTGCACCTAACTGCTCTAGCTCCTCAGCTAAAACAGCTTCTAATCCGCTAAAAGTTTTAGCAACTAACTTATGTGATTGCGATTTCAATGTTTTTAATTTTTAATTGTAAAGCTTAACAATATTGTCAAACATCGAAGCAAATATAAAACATATATTATTAATAAGCTTTGATTTTTAAGTTTTTTTATAATTCAGAAGAATGCATAATTAAGGTTATTATTCGGATAGATTATTTTAAAATATCTAAAATGTAAATTGCACAGTGGTTCTTAGTCCAAAATTATCAATATTTTCATGGTCAAGATAATTAAGTCTCCATACTGCATCAACTCTTATAAGTTTAAAAATATTTTCTATGCCGGCACTTACCTCTGTGTATGGCTTTGACAAACTATGCAACCCAACGGGAAAATCCATTATATCTTCGTGTGAATCATCTAATCTGCCTATTACTCCATTCACTGATACAACTTCTCTTAGTTTTAAATGTCTTACTAATGGTATTCTGTTAAAAAGCAATCCCTGAAAATGGTGTGCAAAATACAAACTCAAATATTTGTCGCTGGCAAATTCATAATAATTCATCATATTAAAAGCATACCTGTCAAATACATAAGTTTCATTACCCGGATGAAGTTCTAATAATGGGTATGGAACAGAACCAAATATCCATCCTCCTCTGGCAACATATCTAAAAAATCCGAAAGGGCTTACAGGTACACGGTGTTCAAGATTAAAACTTAATTTGCTGTAATCATACTGGCTTTCAATAAAGCCTTTAAGCCCTTTTGTATAAAAAATATTTAATACAGGTTTTGTTGTTCCCAAACTCAATTGCTCAAATTCTCCCCTTAGAATTTTTTCATCTCTCGTTAATCGCAGATTTAAAGTTATCTCCGATGTTTTTAATTCGCCTAAATCAACAACTTCATCATTTTTTGTTTTTTGAAAAGGCACATGTTCGTTAGGCTCAATTCTCCTGTGTGAAAAAGCAATATTGTTTGTAAACCCTTGAAACCACTCTTTTTCAATGCCAAAAGTAATATCTTTCACCATAGTTAGTTTATAATTCGGATTTCTTTGCAACAATGATTTAAATAAATTATCATCAGTTAAAGCAACAGGGCTTTGTCCCAGCTGTTCCATATCATGTTTCCCGTCAATTGAGAATCCGAATCTTGGATTGTTATCAAACAAATATTTTATACCGCCCCCGTATTTGAATCGCTTGTCTTTCAAACCGTAAGCACCATATCCGCTGATCATAAGATTAGTGCTGAACTCATTGCTTGTTCTACCGCTTAGTCGAAACCTGTTTCCTTCAATTTCATTAAAACTGAAAGTCCTGAAGTATGGTCCTAATTCAAATAATCCAACCTCATAGTGATACATTAAAAACATTCCGGTTATTCGTTCATAAAATTCATATATTGGTACTTTTTGAATAGAATCAACCATTTTATAAATATTGCTTTCTTGTGATGTAAGAGAAACAGGTCTGTTTTCTTTCCAAAAATTTTCATCCTTTTTAAGGATTTCTTCATCTGTTAGAATAATTTTATCTCTCTCTTTGAGAATGTTTTCAGGTATCTCTTTGTTAATTGACACATCCATATAATGTGTGGTTTTATTTACAAAAAGACCATGAAATCCCGGCTCTACATGAAAATCAAAAAACAATCTCTCCTTTTCTAAAAACCATGAGCCATCTTCAAGTTCTTGATATTCAAATTCAGCAACAAAATCTTTTATAAAGTTGAAATTTATGTCAACAGCAGTTCGCATACGTATGCTTTTTATTGCAAAAGTTGTATCATTAACCCAAAAATCCCCCCGAAAAGTTCTGTCTTGACGTCTTCTCGGTTCAAAAGAGATATGATAACACCATTTGCCATCAATACTTGCGCTGTCTAATAGGTGATAATTGTAATAAAACAGACCATAATCAGATATCGGGCTTATAAAACCCGGTTCAAATATTTTTATGAAATTGTCATAAATGTTTATTGTTTGATGCATTCGTCCTGAGAGTTCAGATGCACTTATGTTCTCAACGCCGGATGTTCGAGAAGCAGTAATTATTTCTCTTTCAAAAGGGGGGGAACTCATATAATAAAAATCAGAAATAGTTTCAGAAATAAACATAGGCAAAAATACTTTACCTGTTATAGCTGAAGTGTCAACATAATTAAAAATAAACTGAAAATCTCTTAATAATCGGTGTTTTTTTAAGTTATCATCAACATTGTCTAAACCTATCTCAATTTTATTATATAGCTTACAGTGGTATGAATCAAATTGATCAG
>PWLF01000236.1 GCA_003559475.1 Bacteroidales bacterium | reverse complement strand
TTACTTAAAAAATTGATTTTAAGTATTTTAACTGTCCTTTTCCAAAATTCCAAGAAATTTCAAAAAGTTTTATTTTTTTATGGAAGATTATAGAAATAAATCCTTTTTAATTTGCCGGAGAAAAAGCAATATTTATTTAAAAAAACCTGCTATTTTATAAATAGCAGGTTTTTTTATGCCTAAATTCCTGAAAACAAGAAAAAAAAAGAACAAAATTGATTTTAAGCTACTATAATATATATATTATATTATTTATTATAAACTTATTATAAAATATTGGAATTTTGGAATATAATATATAAATAAAAGAATATCAATAAATTAAGTTTTCCAAATCTTTCCAAATCTTTCCAAAAACAACTATTTTTTTCCAAAAATATATAGTATAACATTTTATAGTATAGCCAAACCCTTATTTAATAAGCATTTTATTAAAATTGTATAAAAATTGTTGGTATAATATTGTTTTTAAATCAATATTTTTTATAGTTTTGCTAATAAATTCTTATATATTTACTAAAAATTGTTATAATAATACTAATAAATCTTTCTATGAAGAAACTCCTAAGATTATTAGCAAAACTCCTTATTCCTTATTTATCTCCTGAAATAATAAAGGAATGCTATAAAAAAGTAGCAGCTGATGACAATCTTGTTATCAAGGTTAGGAAAATCAAAAAAGGCAGGCTTAAATATCGCCTATTAACTGTAATTTATAAAATCGGTAATAAAAATGTATGGCTCCGGCAATACAAAATAGACCGACACAATCAAATTTACAGTATGAATACTCATAAACAAGTTTATCTTTAATATTATAAAAAAATGAAAAATCACAAACCATTAGGTCCATCTGCAACAGCAGAACTATACGGATTTACAAGCCACGCAAAATTTATTGATTTTATCGGAGAGTATTATCCTGATTTGTATAATGAACTTGAAAATCAGCCGGGATGGGATGAATATATGATTTCTTACAAAAATTATATGCCTAAACACCTTGAAATAATTGATCAATATTTAAAATCTGATTATGTAAAAATATCTTTTTACAAATTATCTCAACTATTTGGTTATAGAAGAACTAATAATTTTAGAAAAAGGATAAGAGAAGATTATACAACTTTATATAAAGAGTTAGTATTGTCCGGCTATGATGATGCAAAAACAATGATTATTCCTTTATGGATTACAATTATTATAAAGCATCTTGGCGAGCCGGATGGAATTGAAGAATATAAAAAATAATATAAAACTATGGCACTTAGACATAGAACGAGAATATTAATAGCCTGTGAGGAAAGCCAGGCAGTAACGAAAGAATTTAGAAAGTTAGGACACGAGGCTTTTTCTTGTGATATACTACCTTGTAAAAAAACAGGGAGGGATTTTAAAATTTAATTATATGGAAGTAAACAAAAAAATAGCGTATAACGTATGTTGTGGACAGCCTTTATTCACTCGAATTTGGGAAATGCCGAACAAAAACACATTTGATATTAAATGTATCAAGAAACTTATTTACAAGTATTTCAAAGACGAATACCAAAGCATAGACCCATTTGCTAATAAGAACAGGATTGCAAAAATTACAAATGATTTAGACCCTGAAATGGGGACAGACTATTGTATGGATGCTTTAGATTTCTTAAAGCAATTTGATGATAATAGTATGGATTTCGTTTTGTATGACCCACCATATAGCCCAAGACAAGTAAGTGAGTGTTATAAAAAAATGGGTAGAACTGTAAATATGCAAACAACCCAATCCTGTTTCTGGGGCAATTTGAAAAAGGAAATAGCACGGATTACGAAACCTAATGGAATTGTAATTTCTTTTGGCTGGAATACTAACGGAATTGGAAAAACGAAAGGATTTGAAATACTTGAAATATTAACAGTTGCTCACGGTGGGCAACATAATGATACACTTTGCACAGTTGAAAGGAAAGCACAGACGCTCTTTTAGGTTGTGCATAACAATACAATTTATACATGTTGCACAAATAACCGCTAATAATAAATAAAATGACCAACTATTTTGAAAATATAGACAACAAAATTGATTTAAAAGCAAAATTTAAGGAGCTTTCAAAGAAATTGCACCCGGATGTTGGCGGAAGTGATGCAGAATTTCAAAAAATGCAACAGGAATATGAGCAAAAATTGAAGAATCTTACTTCAAAAAAAGAAAATATTATTAATGTTATTAAAATTTTTGTTGAAAATCCGGCTTTCGATATGCTTTTTGATAATTATCTTACTCCTCTTTTATCAAAATATCAAAAAAAATACTCATCAGAGCTTGAAAAGAACAAATTTATACTAAAACTACTCTCCGATGATGAAGATCAGCAGAAATTTTATGCTGAAATTCTAAAAAATCAACTTGCAGAAGCTAATTTTAAGAAATTTATTAAGAAATTTATTAATGAATTATCAAAAAATCAGTAAAAAATAGAGGAAAAAACGGCAATTTTTAAGGAATTTGATTTTAAAAACGCCTTTTTTCCAAAAACAACTCTTCTCATATACTCAAGAACTCTTTTCGCTAACATAAATAATCTTAATACTAACATTTTTTAGCACTTGTTATATGTTTTTTTGCGTTTATTCAAATTATTTTGGAATAAACACAAAATTCCTGAAAACCAAAGTTTTACGCATTCTATCTTGAAGTAATTTTGTAAGCGAAATCAAAATTATTCTTCAAAATGAAAAAAAGATGAATGCAAAACCGATTTTCGTAGTAGCAGGTGTTGGTTTGAGTACATGGCTTTTATACAGATTATACTCTCTTAGTTTACTTTCAAGTGGCGTTTCTGTAAGAACTGAATTATCAGGCAGACCGGAACTAACAAATTTTAGTATTTTGCCACCAAATGCCGACCTAAATATCTATTTTGACGCAATAATAACATCTCCACAACGAACACGACATACTGCTTCACATCCTTATCTTCAGCTATTCGACCAAAACAATCAAAGAATTGCAACATCGGTGCCGGAGAATAGAACTCACGAAATATCTCTCGGAATAAACAGGATTGAAAAAATAAAAATCGCTACAACATTAAGAAATTTTTTGAACGTGCTGAATGTATCAACTGACACATTGGAGAGCATTTGGAATATTATAAAAAATACAAATCTTTCTCAGCAAGAAAAATCTCAACAAATATATGCTGTGCTTTATGAGTTGCTTGAAGGCAAAGAGTTTACAGTAAAAACGCAGTATAAAATTGATGGTGTAGATATAGAAGATACGCAAACAATCAAAATCGCATAAATAAATGATAGGATATAATCAATATAGATGAAAAATTTAGCAAATGAAATCAGAACAGCAATTGAAAACAACGGTGGTTTAACTTCTTTCTCTTCTCAGATTAGAAAAAATAGACCAGTTGGTTGCCCAATGAAAAGAATGATGATTAATGAATTACAAGAGTTAAGTAAAGAAGAATTGCATGTTGCCTTTCATTTAGGTTTGATTGGTAATAAGAACATGAAAGGTTCAATCGTTGAAAATGCAACAAATTTAGGTTTTGTAGCATCTCAAAAAAGGGATATTGCTCCCGGCAATGAGTATGACAACTTATTTTCTATTGCGAGTTTTGAAGACCCTATCAGGCATAAATCAATGGAAGTCAGAAAAACACTTGAACTCATGGCTGAAATTGTGCAGAGAGATAAAAAACAAACAAAAAAACTTGCTAACAAACTTTATGATTCTAACAAAAGTAAGTTTGCAAAAAATATATGGGATTTTGTTTATAATCATATTCAGTATGAACTTGATGAATCAGGAATAGAGCAACTCCGAACTCCACGGAGAACTTGGGCAGATAGATTTGAAGGAGTTGATTGTGATTGCATGTCAATTTTTATCAGTTCGATACTCACAAACAAAAACATACCTCACTTTTTCAGAATAACAAAGTATGGCAGACCAAATTGGCAGCATGTTTACGTGGTTGTGCCTGACGGAGATGATGAAATAATCATTGATACGGTTATGGACAGCTTTAATTCAGAAAAGGAATATTCAGTAAAAAAAGATTTCAATCCACAAACAGGCAAAGAATTACGTGGATTGGGAGAATTAAATAATAATGATAACCAAACTAACAGTACGATGCTAAATAGTCTTAAAAGCAATCCTGTTACAGCGGCAGCAATTGGCGTTATCGCCGTTACTGTCGGATATGTAACATACGATGCTCTAAAAAAGCCTGCCAAAAAAAAAGGCAGCAAAAGTAAATCAAAGTCTAATAACAAAAAACTAAAGTAAAAAATGACAAAAAAGGAAAAAAAAGGAAAAAGAAGAGCAGTAAAAGGTTTTAGTGGTAAGCGATGGGTCAAAGATGCTGAATTTCCTCTATTAACAGGTGTAGGTGTTTATGGCGGTAAACTTATTTATGACCTTATTGGTAAAGGCTCTTCAGTTGCCGGATTTGGCAACAACGAAGATGAAAAAAAAGCAACATCTTATTTGCAACCTGCAATTTTAGTGGCCGGTGGTATTGCATTGCCACAGTTCACTAATTATAATTGGGCAAAAGCAGTAGGTGCAGGAATTGCACTATATGGCGGTATTGCAGCAGCAAAAAATTACGCAGGTAAGGATGTGTTGGGGAATTTGCACCCGAACAGAAGGTATGACTTATCTTTTATAGGATTAGGAAATACAAGAAAGCTGTCAAGAGTGCAATTGCCACCGGCAAATGCAAAACCATCTCAAAATTTACCAAAAACAGAGAATGCAGGAGGTGAGCCACGTTATGGCGACATCAGACTGTAAAAATTAACCTTTTAAAAAAATTAATTAATCAAATTTCTAATTAAAAACTATTAAAAAATGAACTTAGTATTAAGAAAAACGAGTAGAGAAGAGTTTGAAAGCAGAATGCCTATTGTTAATAAAATAAGCCCATCTGTTGCAAACGACATTAATGCACAAAGACGTCAATTAGTTGATATGACGTTATATAGTGCTAAACAAATAGGTGTTACGTCATTTACAGATCAAGTTTTTGCGTCTGATGATGATAAAGTACCTGCTTTGCGTAACGTATCTTCAGCTAAGATTGACCCAAACAAATTTATTTGTGTAAACAGGATTCAAATCTTATCTGATGATGCAGCAGCTATTGCTGATGCAACTTTTGACGAGCTTGCTGATGATGTACGTCAGGGAGAATTAGAAGTAGTTGTTGACGGCAAAGTAGTTGTTTCTAAACAAAGCATTGAAAACATGTTAGACCCTGCTGAAAATGATTCGGGTAGAGCAGGACTTATCTATCTTGATAATCCAAAAATGCTTACTCCCGATAGCGAGATTGTTGTTAGAATATGGTTTCCAACGGATTTGGCTGCTAATACTTCTATCAAGTTTGCACTTATCGGGACAGGAGTAGAAACTTATTAAAATCTCCTTTCTTCATGGAAGATGTGAAATTACTCTCTACGAAAAAACAAGTAGTAGAGAGTAAATTTCATTTCACTTTTTAAGAGAATTAAAAATTAAATAATTTAAAATCAAAGCAAATATGATACAAGAATTAAATGGTATTGCTAACCTTGAAGAATGTAATAATAAGAATCAAAAATTTGAGAGAGCATCTTTTTCTGTTCCCGGAGCAGAAAATCGTATTGAAGTAAGTCATAATACCGATTCTTTAACTAAAAAAATTGTAGGAATAGCTGTTACAACAGATGATGAAGATGCTTTTTTGGCTTCAACAATATCTATTAATATAAAAGGGCAGGAAATATTCCCAACAAATTTTGAGGCAAGAATGCTTCATACCGGACAGGAAGTAGCACCAAATAAAAAATATTTCATCTTTAATGCACCTATTGATGTAAGTAGAGATGAAATAAGAATTGTATATACTGACGGAGATAATTTCACGACAGCATACAATGTAACTGTAATATTAATGTGTTTTGAATAAAAATCAGATATGAAGATTATTACACGAAGAATAGCAATAAATGAAAATGATGTTATACCTGACAAAGTTAAGGTATCAACTTTCAGTACATTAAATGCAGTTAGTGTAAATGCCGTTGGTCATGGATTGACATCTAATAATAAGGTTGCAACTGTAAACATAAGCGATCATGTTACAGATTCAGGTTTGCTTCTTGATATTGATTATTATTCTGAAAACAATAGGAGAAAAAATTTGCCTCTCTATATTGATAAAACCTTGAAAAAAGGTAGCGATATAAGAATACAGGCAAGAGATTTAGGGGTGGCTCCAAGCTATCCTTATTTTATATATGTAACATTATTTTGTAGCTAATTATGGACTATTTATTATATGTAAAACAAAAATTAAAAGAAGCGAACATTACAAATTATGAGATTGATGTTGTACTTCATAGTGTTGAAGTTGGTAATACGATAAATGTTGGAGAGAGCGACAATACTTATTTTTTTGTAAATGCTTTTTCTGCAACAGCTATTGATGGAGAAATTGTATCTCAAAACTCAGCACTTAATTTAAGTCCACAATTAATAGAGAGCCAAATCGCTAAAATCAAAGGTTTTAAAGGAAACTTGACAATTACAAACAGAGGGTTGAATCCTATGTACTGCGAATTTATAGTAGTTAAACCTATTAGTTCTTTAGGATTTGAAGCAACTGATGATTATGTTGATGTATCTATCAACCAACAAAAAAGATGCAAGAAATGTAAGACACAGAATAAACAAATAACATAATGAAGAAAGGAAATAAAAATGAATCAAAAAATTATAAATTTATCAGAGGAATTAAAAAAATATGAGATAAATAATCTCATTCATCTGCTTCGCAGACTTAACATTTATGAGGAAGATGATGCACCATATCACTTTATTGTTAAAGTAGTTAATGAAAATGGGGAGGAAACGCAAATACAGCCTCTTTCAACAGGTATTGATAATTTTATAACCTGCGTGAAAGATGTTATTAAGTATGATTTGCCTAAGAAGAAAAAAGTAAAACTAAAATTTGAGGAATACTCAAATAAAAAATCTCATGGAGAGCCGAAGCAGCTGGATTATATAGTTATTCATAATCCTCACTACGAAGAAAAGGAAGAAGAAAATCATCAAGAGCAAGTAGCCGGTCTTGGACAAATAGGGGAAGAAATTCTGTCTATTGATGCAATGGTAGAGAGATTAAAGCACTACAAAGAAAAAAATGATGAGTTAAGTGCTGAGAATAAAGGTTTGCGTGAAGAAATTGCTGAACATGAAGAAAAAAGCGGTGGTTTAGGATCTATTCTTAACGGAATGGATGCTGAAAAAATGATAGCAGCAATCGGGCAGTTATTACCATTATTTACTAAAAATGCACCACAACCATCACAATTAGCCGGAGTGAACCCTGCAAAACCTGAGTTTGTTCAGCCAATTAATAATGTAATTGATTATCTCAATAAACTTGATGATGTAACATTTCAGAAAGTTTATGCAGTATTTCATAATATTAGCCAATCAGATGAGAATCTGAATGACTTTTATGAATTATCTGAATCCAAAGCTGAAGATGTAGTAGAAAATACAGATGATCCAAATAAAGAAGAAAAAAGTTAATATGAAAAGTTATAATGTAACAGTTAAAGTGTTTGCTAAAGATGAAGGGCAAGCAAGAAAAATAAAGGATATTATTTCAGAGATTACTCAGCATGTAAAACCTGAATTGCTTGATTATATAGAGCCAAAAAAAGTTGGTAACATGGTGGCTAAAGCTATGAATAATCCCGGAGCTTTGAAAACTGTACTTAAATTTTTAAAATAAGGAAAGATGAGCAATAATAACGGCATAGGCGATTTTAATTTTTATGATACTATCTATTATTCAGGAAATCCCAATAATCAATTGGCAGCTGCATACTTGCATAAGATTATTGACTTTGACATGCAGTCAATCAATAATCTTACAGTTGCAGCAGGATTATTAGTAAGAGCAGACATGAAAGGGATAGATGTTGCTAATGAAGCCGGAAATGTTCAAAGTTTATTAAATAAAAATACTGAAAGGCAAACCTATGTTGAGCAACAAAATATTTTTGATATAAAAGTAGCAGAGCATGATACAGAATTTCAAAGATTTGTTGAAGATATAGCAGAGGGGCGGTCAAATTTTGGTGCAGCAGTAATAACAATGCTTGGAATTACAATAGGAATTAAATATTTGATTGGTGCTTCAATTATTACAGGTGCAGTTGTAACATATACTATCATAAGAAGATTGCAAACACACAGAAACGAAAGCGAAATTGAGTTTGACCAAAGTCGGAGAGTCATTCAAGATATTCTTAATAAACTTGATGATAAAGATAAAAACATTCTTGTTCATGAAATAGATTCTCAACTAAAGTCCGCATACAGAAGCGGAAAGAGAAAACAATTTTGGAGTACATGGGGCGGGATTATCAGAGCATCAGGATATATAGTTGTTGGAGCAATAGCAGTTGTTAAGGGAGTGCCTTATGTTGCACGACAATATAAAAAAGAGAGAAAAAAATTAAATAAATAACATATACTATGATTTTTGAAAAAAAAGATAATGGAAATGTAGTTGTAACAGATAAGCAAGGATTTAAAATGAGCTATGCTCCTGACCAGAATGTTCTGCCACATCCGACTTTGAAAGATTTTATTGTTATAACAAAATCAAGTCAGGTGGGCTCATTCAGCGGAGATTTCACGATTAAGTGGAGTGATATATCAACTCCGACAGTTACAAGCAGAGCAGATGCCATACAGAAATTATCACAGGGTTTTTTTTTTAATTTCTTGAGTGTTCCAAGTCTTGTTATTGTTGATGATATAACTGAGAGAGATAATCTCGATGAGCAGGAAGACCCTTATTTCTGTCTTGTTCTTGATGCAACTGATGATCCCAAAGTAGATGAGGGCGGAGCTTTATATATTTGGAATCCCGACACAACTCCACCATTATGGAAAAGACTAATCGAATATAAAAAACTTGCATTTCATGGTTTGTTAATTGGTACACATTATATCTTTGTGCAAGCAAACGGTACTGCCGAAGAAAATGCACAGGAGTTGCAAGATGCTTATGACAAAGCAAAAAACTTAACACCTAACGGCAATCCCTTATCTTCCGAAAATAGAGTTACCATATTAGTAGGTAAAGGAGAATTTGACTTTTCAACGGATTTTGTAGTAGATGCTGAATTTGTTGATATTGTTTCACTTGAACGTGGCTTACAGGCTATTGAAATTAGTGGTGGACTACAACAACCTATCAGATTTACAGGAACAGGAACAATAGATGTGCAAGAAAATGACGT
>PWLF01000259.1 GCA_003559475.1 Bacteroidales bacterium | reverse complement strand
CAACTACAGCACCAACTATAACAAGCGTTACCTTTGACTCTATTAATGATAGATATAATGTTACAGCGACATTGGTTAACGATGCTACTTATTATCAACTTTATTACTATTTTACAAGTGGAACAGAGCCAACGCAACAAGATATAGAAACTAATGCTTTTTTAGTCGACCAACCAGGTAGTATTGATGAAGAAGAAGATGAAGTTGATTTTATAAATACAGAATATGATGATGATGGATTTGGTAATAGAAGTAATGGATGGCACTGTCATATAGTTAGAGGTTGTAATACTACAGGTTGTGGACCATGGAGTACAGCACATAAAGAAGAAATAGGTAATGGTGAAGATCTATAATTAAAATAAAAATAAATTATAATACAATTTTTAAATTTATAAAATATATTATACTTGGATATTGGAATTTGTTTTTATCTATTTTTAGAATATTAACAAAGGAACAACAACAATTATATGATGAAAGATTTGATATATGTAAAAAATGTAAATATTTAGATAAAAGGTTTAAAAGATTTTGCACACTTTGTGGCTGTTATGTTAGTGCAAAGGTAAAAGTTGATTATTATCTTGATAAAAACAATAAATCAATTAATGGTTGCCCAAAAAAATTTTGGTAATTTAAAGATGAATAAATAAATAAATTAATTAATAATATTATGCCTGGAAAAGATTCTAAAAAAGAGGGTGTTTCAAATGTTAATCCTTCACCTCAAAGAGAACGAAGCGATGGTTTACAAGTCAATGTTACACAAGAAGGATTAAATATATTTGACATAAATAAAGCTCTTAGTGCAATGTCGACGTTTCATAGATTAAATAGAACAGTTAATCAAATGTTTGGTATTGAAGCTGTATGGTTTAGAGCTGTACCGCAAGAAAGATCTACAGATGTAATTTTTAAAGAATATACATTATCTAATGTAGGTGATGTTCCTCTTTGTTTTAAGGTTCTTGTTCCAAGTGGAAATTTTCCAGATAATAATTATCAATATGATTTAATGGGTTTAGAATATCAAGTTCCTTTAGAAATACAAATTGATAAAGGTTACTGGGAAGATGAGGTCGGATTTGGCACAGCACCTCAAAGAAAAGATATTGTTTACTTACCGCTACCAAATAAATTATATCAAGTGGAATCATCATTTTTAAAAAGAGGTTTCTTAGAACAAGAAACTACATGGGTTGTTAATTTGGCTAAATATCAACCTGAAGCTTCCAGGAGAGAAGCAGAAGATTTAAAAGAAACTATAGACAAATACACTGTGAGTGAAGAAGAATTACTCGGAGAACAGCAACAAAAAGAAATAGAAAAACTTACAAATGATAAACAAATGTCTCAACTTAGTTCAACAAGTGAAGATAAGTATAAAAGAATAGATCCTGATTTAGAAATTATATCCAGTAATATAGATATTTATGGAATTATAGCGGCCCAATCATTTTATGATTTAGAAACATCAAATTCATTAACAGCTATAACTTATAATACTGGCGATATTATAAATGAATCAGATGATAGGGCTATAACTGCTTGGATTTTTAATAAAGAAAAGGATCTTAAAGAATATGACGTTGAATTAGAAAAAATAATTAATCCTACAACACAAGCAAACTATACAGTAACCGTTAATACTTCTCATAAAAAGGCATTTGAAGAAGGAGATACATTTGTTATTTATAGGGCAGGGGTATTTAATTTTTATGCAACCGTTATAAATGTTTCTTCTACTTATGGTGAATACTATTGTGAAATAGATGAAGATGTTGAAGATTATTTAAATTCACTTAAATCAACATGGGTAAATAATAAATATAAAATGCAAATTAGAAATCCTCTTGTTATTATTGATGGAAAAAATGATACAAACACAGGATTTGTGGTTAGTATTATAGCTAATCAATTTATAAAAATTATATATGGTCAACAAACTCATGTTGTTTGTATGGATTCTAAATTAACTGACGAAAAATGGTATGGATTTGTTGCCAATATTGGAAATACCTGGGGGCAATATAATGTTTATATTTGGGAAAAAGACACTAATGATAGAGATAAAAAACTTCAAATAAAATATTATGATACTATTAACTTTGAACCTGAACAAACTTCGGTAAATGAATATAAAATAGATAAATCATATTCTTATATTACAAATATAAGGCTATTTAAAACAACGATAAAGGAAGAAAATCAAATAACTGAATTATTATCATTTTTCACTAAGGATGCAGATCAAGCAATTATTCTTGATAACTGTGATCCAAAAATGTTAGCGCCTTATATTTCTAAACAAAGATAATAGATATATAATTAAATATTGTTAAAAGTTGTTAATTTATGAAAGCAAAAGATGAACGTAAGGAATTGGAAAATATGATTGATCAAGCTTCTCATGCTATTGATGGAAACGTTCCCAGACCAGGTGATACGCCTGAATTACAAAATGAACCGGCCTTTGATGCAGATTTAGATGAACTTCAAAAAGATTGTAATAAAAGAGCAAGAAAACTTATTAAAAATTCAACAGGTTTTGTATTGACAGATGAACAAGTCAAACAAAATCCTTATCTAAAAAATAAAATGGATGTTGATATTATTTCTCTTGCGGGAATGCTTTATCAAATGGAATGTACAAAACTTATGCAAAGAACTTTAATGGAAGAAGTTAGACATGGTGCCCAACACCCCAGAATGTATGAAGTTTTTTCCGGTTTATCAAAAACAATAGCAGATATTAATAAACAATTATTACAAACAGTTGAGGCAATTAAAGTTACATATATTGATCTTAAAGATAATATTAATAGGAAAAAAGAAGAATTACATGCTCTTGGAGAAGGAAATCTTTCACGGAATGAAAAAGGCTTAGTATCTCATGGGACAAAGGATTTAATTAAACAAACTAAACAAAGAAAAGCAGAAAAAATAAAAAATAAAAATAATAATAACGACATTGAAGACGTTGAAGAAATTAAATAAATTATGTATAAAAGTACAATATGGAATACGGAATTAATTAATGAGACATTACAAAAACTTCGTTACGGTGCACCTATTGATATGTCTTGTTTCTATCAACGTGATCCAACACTTAAGGCTCCTAATATACTTTTTCAGCTTACACCCGAAGAAGAAAATGAATTTAATTATTGTTCAGAGAATATAGTATACTTTGTTGAAAAATACTGTAAATTTTTAACAGATAGAGGAAGGGAAACAGTTGATTTAAGGGATTATCAACAAGATATACTTTCTACTTTAGCAAAAGAAAAATGGATTGAATCTATTGAAGATTTTGGACCAGAAGTCAGAGATTATATTTTAATGGCATCACGTCAGATCGGTAAGTGTCTTTTATTTAATACCCAAATAACTATAAGATTAAAATCAACTAATAGAGTAATAAAAATTTCCATAGGTGATCTTTATGATAAAATAAACAAACAAAATAAAAAAAATTTTAAACAACAAATTATTTATAATATAAAAAAAATACTTTATAACATATATAGTAAATTATCTTGAAAACATGAAAAATCATTGTATACTATATGTAGATAAATTTAAAACTAATGATGGAAGAGTAAAATTTTGTTTAGATAAATGTAGAACAAAATATCCAAAATATATTATAGATAAGTGCATAAATTTTATATATGAAAAAAATACTTAAACATATAATATTATTTTTAATACAATTAATTGAAAAATGGGAATATTCTAATTTAGAATTAAATGAAAATGATGATTCTAAAAAGATATTAGAAACTATTCCTTTAGAAGATATTGAAATTGAAACAGATAACGGGTTTAAACCTGTATCAAAAATACATAAAACTCAACCATATACAGTATGGAGAATTGATTTAGAAAATGGAATGTTTTTAGAAGGAGCAAATAATCATATTGTATTTGATTCTTTATACAATCAAATTTTTATTAAAGATTTAAATATAAATGATGTTATACAAACTAAAGAAGGTCCTTCTAAAATATTAAAAATTAATAAATATTCTCAAAAGGTTAGTATGTATGATATTACTGTTGATAGTAATGATCACAGATTTTATAGTAATGGGATCTTAAGTCACAACACTACTACCATAGCTGCCTTTTTTGCTTGGTATATGTGTTTTCATACTGATAGAAATCTAGCAATTCTAGCAAATAAACAAGCAACTACTACTGAAATTGTTTCAAAAGTTATACAAGTTTTTAAAGGACTTCCTTTCTTTTTAAAACCCGGTATCGAAAATGCCGGTGCACTTGGAATGAGACTTGATAATGGTTGTATGCTTACATCACAAGCTACCACAGGAACTGCCCAAATAGGCTTTACAATTCATGTTCTTTATATTGATGAATTTGCTCACATTCACCCAAATATTACCGGAGAGTTTTGGAGATCAGTTTATCCAACACTTTCATCGTCCAAAATTTCTCAATGTATAATTACTTCAACGCCAAATGGAAAAGATAATCTTTTTTATAATATTTGGGATAAATCTGTAAGAGGGAAAAATTCATTTGTTAATAAAAGAGTTGATTATTGGGAAGTTCCGGGACATGATGATGTATGGGCACAACAAACAAAAGATAATTTTGGTGAAGAATTTTTTGCCCAAGAATTTGACCTTAAATTTGATGTTAAACAAAATACACTTCTTTCTTCTTCTCAATTAAATTGGATAAAGAGATTAAGTAATTTATATGAATATAACTTTAAAGAATTAGAAAAATCTGAACTAGATTCTGAATTATATGAAAATTTAAAATGGAGAAATGATTTTGATCCAAATGATAATTTTAATGAAAAAAATGATAGATTTATTATTTCTATAGATATTGCAGAAGGTAAAGATGAAGATGAAACAAAAGATAGTGATTATAATATAGCATCTATACACAGAATAAAATTAAAATCATTAGCTAAATTAAGAAAGTTAAGAAAGGATGAACACCAAGTACATAATATGTTTTATATAGATCAAATTGGTGTTTATAGAGATAATTATAAAGATGAAGATATTTTAGCCAAAGTTTGTAAAGCTATTACGTATGAACAATTTAATGAAGAAATTGTTAAACTGGTTGTAGAAATGAATTTTAATGGAAAGGCATTTTTAAAGGAATTTTCAACCCATGATAAATATCATGATGCACTTGTCATGCGTTCTTATCATACTGCTCCTGTACCTGGACAAAAACCACCAAGAAAAAAGGCGGGATTTAAAGTTAGATCTGATAAAGATTATTTTTGTAAATTAGGAAAAAAACTTATAAGAAATAAAACATTAATACCGACTGAAGAAGAAACAGTTTCTGAATTTAAATCATTTGGAAAAATAAAATCAAGTTGGAAAGGAATTGCTAAACATGATGATTTAGTAATGGCAGAACTTAATATAGCAAGACTTTATGAAGAAGTTGAATACCAAGATTGGTTATATGACTTTTTAGATATGTTACCGGATTCCCAGGAAAAAAGATATGCATTAGAATTACTTAAAGAACCCTACGATCCAAATGAAGTAGATGATAAAACATGGGCATCTTTATACAGTGATGATAAAATAGATAATAAAGATTTAGAAAAATTAATTGATAAAAATAAAATATCAACACAAAGATTTATACCTGGAAAATCCTTTTAGTGCTGAATAAAAGTTAAAATATAATAATAATATCTTAGATATATAATAAAAAGAATAAAAATTTTAACAAGGAAAATATTTAACAATTTTGCTTGAATAAATATAAAAAATAAATAATTAAATATGGCAAAGCTTGCACTTGATTTATCTCAATTTCAATCTGCTGGTGTTTATACAATAGAAGTAGACTTATCAGAAAGAATAGTGGTTGATACACAGGCATTAAGACTTTTACCTGGATTTTCAAAAGTAGGTCCTTTTAATGCACCTGTATTCATAAGATCAACACGGGATAGATTTAGATTTTTTGGAGACGTTGATAAAAAGTTAGAAAGAAAAGGTTCTTTCTTTCATAGATCAATAGATACATGTTTATTACAATCACCTGTATTTGCAATTAACTTATTAAATGTTGATGGTGATCCTGCTACTAGTACAGACAAAGTTGACTTAATTGGTTTTTCTATTGATTCATCTATAAGTAATGAAAATATTACAAATGATTTATATGTTAATTTTTTCAATAGACAAAGATTTTGGAGAGCAGATACAGAATATTTACAAGGTGTAGTTAATAATAAATATAATGCTTCAAGTAATGAAGATGCTCCCTTGTTACAAATTGCAAATGTAGGTACTAAAAATATTTCTTTTATAGTTAGAAAACCAGTAGGACTTCAAGGATTTAATATGACAGCAAGGGAATGGTATGGAAATGAAGATAACATACCGTTTGATTGGATTCGTCCTACTGACCAAATGAAAAATTTCTTTGTTCAAATTATTGCCATAGAAGGAAATTGGACAAATTATAGTGATCTTTCTACTGATCCATTTTTTAAAGATTATTTTAACTCTAATGGTTTTAAACCATCAAAGTTAAATCAATTTATTAATTTACCACAAACTAATCTAATAGGTTCATGGACAGGAACTATTATTCCTGAATTCAGAGATCAAACTGGTTCAAATCAATATATTGAAGATATTGTTAACGGTGGAGTACAAATAACGGGAGTACTTCTTAATGTTAATAAAGATGCTCTTGATAATCTTACCTGGGATGAAACTGAAGGATGGTCTGGTTCAACCTATTTAGTTGATTTATTAGGACATAATCTTATTGATTATTATGAAGATGGTGGAACAGATACTATTGAAAAAGACTTTTTAAGTTATGATATTAATACAGATAGTTCAACATTACATAATACAATTGATATATCGTTAAATAGTGATAATGGTAAAATATTTTATTTAACAGATGAAGATGATGCTTCGAATATTACAATAGGAACATTGGTAAAAAAAGATGATCAAAACGGAGAAATCCCGGCAGGTGTAACTTATGTAACCGCTAAAACTTTTGATAACGAGGTTTCAACTGGTACCAGTCCAGATGGTCTTTATGAAATTGAAACAGCTGAAGCTATATATGATTATCAAAATGATGCATCAACAATTATAGTACAAAAACCTATCGATCATCAAGATATAGCTACTCATTATAAACTATTTAAGCTTAAAGGACTAAAAATAAGATCAAATCATTTACCAGGCTATGACAGTGACGGTGAATCAAATAGAGAAAAAGGTGTAGAAAAAGTTTATGGAATGTTAGATGACCCGGGAATTTTACGCGGTTTAACTAATAAAGACATGATTCAGTATCGATACATTGTAGATACAATGGCCTATGGTTTAAGATCTCAATTAGGTGGAAAACGATATTTATCAAAATTAGCTAAGAAAAGAGGTAAAACTACCGCCTTAATTTCAGCTCCTTCAATGAGACAATTTGCATCTTCTCAAAATCCATATTTCACAGATATATTTGTTCCAGGTGTCCATCCGGTTCCAATATTTGATACAAGATGGATCCCAGAAGGAGGTAATCCAGATATGCCAAGAGATTTTAGATTTACTTTTCCAACCGAAGATAATGGATCTCAATATATGGGTGTATTTGGACCTTATTTAAGATATATGGAAGGAAATAAAACTTTCTATGTTCCGCCAGCAGCAGATGTTTCAAATACATATGTAAGAAAATTTTTAGGTGGTGATCCTTACGCAATAGTAGCAAACAGAAATGGAATACTTTCAAATGCTGCTATAGCAGGTGTTGAATATATGATAGATCAACAAGATAGAGATTATCTTGAACCATTTGGTTATAATTCAATAATAGAAAGAGCTTCTACGGCAGAAATAATGATTTACTCAAATAGAACTTCTTTCCAAACAATGGCAAGTGATTTTAATTACTTGCACGTAAGAGAACTTCTTAATACAATAGAACTTCAAGTTGAAGAAGTGCTTAAAAATTATGTATTTGCATATAATAATCCTGTAACAAGATTAAATATTATAAATGCAGTAACCCCAATACTTGAATCTGTAAAGGATGCCGGTGCTCTTTATGATTACGAGGTTGTAATGGATGAATCAAACAATACTCCTGAAATTATACAAGAAGCATTTGGTATAATTGATATAGGTGTTTGGGTAACAAAAGGAATGGAAAAAATTGTTAGTAGAATTACTGTTAACAGTCTTGACGAAGGCGGTTCTGGTGGAACTACTACAGTTTAATTAAAGAATATATAAAATAAAATAATAATAGTATGGCTGAAAATTTTAAAAGTCAAGGAACGTTCGGCTTACCACATTTTAAAAATTCGAGAGCAGCACAAGAATTATATGAACCGGCTTATTTAAACCTGTTCACGATTCAAATAGCTCTTCCTGTTGGTGTTGGCTCAACAGAGGAGAACACAAATCTTTTATTAGAAAATGTTCAAGAAATTAGTGGTCTTCAATCTCATAAATTTCCAACTTCACCTGTTGCACAATATTATAAATGGGCAGCAAGAAGATTCGCTGGTGCAAAGCCCGCCGAAACAACAATGGATTTAACTTTAAACTTTGAGGTTAACCTCGATAGAACACCAAGCGCTTATGTTCTTAAAACACTTAGAAAATGGTCAGACTTGGTATATGATCCATTAACTGGTAGAACAGGATTAAAGGCGGATTATACTGCTCCATGGGCACTTATAACAATGTATGATAGAGCAGCTAGACCATTTTGGCAATGGAAATTATATTATGTTTTTCCAACAACACAGATACCAGAACCGGCTCTTAATTATCAATCAGAAGAAATTTATAAAATAATTGGTTGGGGATTAGCTTGTGACTATTGGGACGAGTCCATCGTGTAATTTTTAATTAAAAAATAATATAAATAAAAAATTATGAAAGCAAAACTAGTAAAAGAAAGTTTAATATGTGAAAACCAAACATCAATTAAAGAATTACTTCAAGATGATATCAATAATTTATTATCATCTCTTGGATTTAAAACCGAGAGTGCTGGTTTTGGACATCACGGATTTGATGGTTTACATGCAGCAAAAGAAGTACCTGAAGGTTTATTAGATATTCAAATTGAATATGTTGGTTTACCAAGTACACCCGGAGAGTATCGAGAAGATATAGATGAAGGTATGATTAGAATAAATGCAATGCTATACCCTCGGAAAAAATCATTAGGGAGAAATAAATTTAATCTTAAAGCGGGTAAAGAGTTATTTTACGATACTGTAGATTTTGGTAAAGGATTATATCGAAAACCAACAGAAGAAATACTCTCTGAAGTAGAAGATATTATAAAGGATATTACTCATTAATTTTTT
>PWLF01000142.1 GCA_003559475.1 Bacteroidales bacterium | reverse complement strand
TTGCCACACATTATCATCCCGGTTTTGGATCTGATTGGGATGGAGAGTTTATAATTAACGACTCTCATCCACATGATTGGCTGGAAGATTCAAACGATGAATTGTGGCAGGTAAAAAACTTTATTAATAATCCATGTCCTGACGGTTTTAGAATTCCAGCAGAAGAAGAGCTTTCTAATGAAAGAAGTAGCTGGGATAGTGATGATGCAGCAGGCGCTTTTGGTTCTCCTCTTAAGTTTCCTCTTTCCGGTCAACGTGATAGAAATGGTGTCCTTGGTAATGTTGGTGAACACGGTCGCTATTGGTCCAACGATACAGGGTCAGGTTATGCAAGAGGATTGCATTTTACCAGCAGCAATAATAGTGGCACAATACATTATGAATACAAAGCTACCGGTTATGCTGTACGTTGTATTAAGGATGAGGGATATTGCTGTAATGGGCTCTGTCTTGGTGATGAACATGAAGGGGGGATTATTGCTTACTTCTTTGAAGATGGAGATAATGGTTATGTAGAAGGCGAATGCCATGGAATTATTATTGCAACAAATGACCAATCGACAAGTTACCAGTGGGGATGTGCCGGAATAGAAGTTGGTGCAGGTGCACAAGGGCAAGAAATTGGAGATGGAATGTCAAATACAAATGCTATAGTTAGTTTTCATGACGATGGAAGTAATTTTAGCTGTGATAACTACTATGATGATGAAGCAGCAGGAAGTACGGATTGCGGATGCTTTAGTGCTAGTGATGGAACGGTTGCTGCAAAGCTATGTTATGACCTTGATGATGGAGGATATAATGATTGGTTTTTGCCAAGCAGAAATGAGTGGACGGCATTGATTGGGGCTCACAATAGAGGAGAGTCTAGCTTACCCGGCTCCGGCTCTTATTGGACATCGTCAGAACATCCAAATCCAACTTATTCGCATACTGATGCGTTTTTTGGATCACCGGGTTGGGCTCCGCCGGGAACAATAGAAAAAAGATTTAGCTATAGAGTTCGCTGTATTAGAACTTTCTAAAATAAAAAGCTATGCAAAAATGTCTTAAATTAAAGAGGTAGTAATTTTTTGTTTGCATAATTTAACTAGTTCTTTATTAAGTATTAATCTTTAATTAAGATGTTTTGCATAGCTTTTATTAACAACAAATAAATCAGATAATATTAGGTAAATAGTTTAAAAAAATATTATCAAAACCTTATTTATTATGAAATACATATTATTAACATTCTTGTTTTCTGCATTTAGCTTGTCAAGCTATTCTCAGGTTTCAATCAGCGACAAGCCCGATCAGCAAGCTCACCCTGCTGCAATTTTAGAACTAACTTCTGATAATAAGGGTTTTATATTGCCACGTATTGAAGATAGTGACGCCAGGGATGGTATAGAAGTAGATGAGGATGCAGAATCTCTTTTAATTTTCAATAAAGAAACAAAATGTATTGAAGTATGGGTAAATGATAATTGGTATGAGTTTTGGTGTTTAGAATCAAAATATGATCCTGAATATATTCATTGTGGAGATCCAACGGAAATAGTAGAGGTTTATAACCCTGAAACCGGCAATACATGGATGGATAGAAATTTAGGAGCTTCAAGAGCCTGCCTATCTTCTGATGACGAACAATGTTATGGAGATTTGTTTCAATGGGGTCGATTTGCTGATGGACATCAGTGCAGAGACTGGGATGGTTGTGCTGACAATCCCGATAAATGCCACACTACCGGACTTGCAGATACATATTTACCTGACGAAGGGCAAGATTGGTATGGGCAATTTATAACTAGCAGCTCTGACTGGCTGGATGATCCGGAAGGTGGATTATGGCAAGGTGATGGAGGAGTAAATGACCCTTGTCCTGAAGGGTTTAGATTGCCTACCAGTGACGAGTTTGAAGAAGAAGTGCAAAGTTGGGATTCCGAAGATGCAGCAGGTGCTTTTGGTTCACCTCTCAAATTGCCAGTTGCCGGTTACCGCTCCAATAGCAATGGTTCTTTATATTATGATGATACCACCGGTTTCTATTGGTCGAATAATTTAAGTGGTAATCATTCGGAATTTTTGCTCTTTAACCATCTTCCTGCAGGCATTAGTAGTCATCATCGAGCAACAGGAGTACCTGTTCGATGCATAAAGGATGAGTAGTGAAACTTGACAGGTAATAAAAAATATTGAAAAATTAACAACATAATAGAATTGGACACTACTTAAAAATCATTAGTTTTGTCCATTAAAACTAAAATTAATGTATTTTTGAATTATTATTAAAATAAAAAATTAACTAAAAACTTAATTTACTATGAAACAAAAGATATTTAGAGTCATTATTTGTTTAATGATTTTTTCAACTGTCTCAATGTTTAAATTATTTGCATCAACCTGCCCTGCTACAGTTCAAGACATTGAAGGTAATACCTACGATGTTGTGAAAATAGGAGAGCAATGTTGGATGGCAGAAAATTTAGCAACTACAGAATACAATGATGGAACTGATATCCCTAATGTTGATGACACGGGGGTATGGAATAATTTGGATCATGATGCGTATTGCTGGTTTAATAATGATTATGATAATTATGGTTCAGTTTATGGTGCCTTATATAACTTTTTTGCTGTAGAAACCGGCAAACTTTGTCCGGATGGATGGAAGGTACCAAGTGATGAAGAATGGAAAGAATTAGAAATGTATTTGGGCATGACACAAGCTCAAGCTGATTCTGCTATGTGGAGAGGCACAACAGAAGGTTTAAAGATTAAACACCCGTCTATTGATGGAACTAATGAAACAGGGTTTTCAGCACTTGGAGCCGGCTGGTTAGTATGGAATCTTTTTTCATCTTATGGAAGACACGCTTATTTCTGGACATCTACAGAAAAAAATGCCACGCATGCTTATCAACGACTTGTACATGATGCCACTGGAGTTGGTGATCACAGACTAATATGCAGATCTACTCAAACTCAAGATATGCGAAAACAAGCTGGACAGTCTGTTAGGTGTATAAAAGAATAAAAGAACTATAAACTTGTTTTTATAAAGAAAATATTAATAAATTATTAATTTAATAAATGATTATAATTATGCAAAAGACAAATTATTTTAAAAATATTCTGATAATTGTTTTCCTGTTTTACGGAACAGTTAATTCTTATACTCAAGTTTCAATTAGTGATCAAGGTGAACAGCAAGCTCACCCTTCATCTGTACTTGAATTAATATCAGATAGCAAAGGGTTTTTGATTACACGGGTTAATGGAAATAGTATGATTGACGATCCGACAGAGGCATTAATGATTTTTAATTTACTTAGCAATTGTTTTGAAATTTTTGTTGAAGGGGAGTGGCACGAGATTTGGTGCGAGCCAATTGAGCCATTTACCGGACCATGCGTGGGTTATGAGGAGGGTGTTATGTACGGTGGCAAAAATTATCAGGTAATGGAAATTGGCGACCAATGCTGGTTTAGAGAAAATCTAAATATTGGTGATCGGATTGACGGCACAGAAACTCAGGGCGATGATTGTGGCGATATTGAAAAGTTTTGCTATAATGATGATTCATCAAATTGCGATATGTACGGTGGACTTTATCAGTGGGATCAAGTTATGTGTGGTGAAACAACAGAAGGAGTACAAGGAATATGCCCGGAAAACTGGAGAGTTCCAACACATGAAGATTGGACAATATTAGAACAAAATATTTGTGAAGAGCTTGAAAACTCTAACTGCTCAAGTGAATTTCCAAATAACGAATCTACAACAGGTTGGCTTGGAGAAGATGAAGGTAGTTCGATGTCTTATAATAGCGGATTGTGGGATGTTGGAGCTTTAAGAAATAACGAAAACTTTGGAGAATCAGACTTTAACGCTATTCCTGGAGGATACAGACGCGAAGAGGATGAATCTTTTTATAATATTAACACCGGAGCTTATTGGTGGACATCTACAGAAGATAGCGTAGATGACGATTTTGCATGGTACAGGCATATACATTACCACTTAACTACAAGTAGTAGAGATAGAATTCCTAAAGAAAGTGGAATGATGGTAAGGTGTTTGTTAGATTAAAAGAATAATAACAGTGTTGCAAGTATACTATGGATATACTTATAGTAGTAATTAGTATAATATTTGCATAATTTTTATAATTTCGATCATTATTTTAAACTATAGTTGTTTCTTGCAACGCTGTTTTTTAATTTTATCAATAGGTTTTGCTTATTAATGAGTTCTGCTGTCTTAATCCCAAAACAAATCGCAAGCAATTTTATCGGCAAAAAATTTCCCTGAATCAGATAATTTTACCTGATCATTGTTTTTTACTAACATGCCGTTAGTTATGTAATAATCTGATTTTGCATTAAAATGTGTCAAAAATTTATCATCAAATTTTTTTATTTGTGATATGCTGCAACCCCACATAGTCCTTAGAGAAAGCATCACATATTCGTTGTAGGTATCTTTAATATTAATGTTTTCTTTTTCAAATGGGACTTTTCCTTTTGTTATTTGTTTTATGTATTGCTCTGTATTGCTTATATTCCAATATCTGCAAGTTTTATCAAAACTATGAGCGGAAGGGCCTAACCCCAAATATGGTCCTCTTTCCCAGTAGTTTATGTTGTGTTTTGATAAGTAGCCGGGTTTCCCGAAATTTGATATTTCGTAATGCAAATAATTGTATTTTTTTAGAAGTGCTAACATCAATTTGAAATGCTCATTAGCTGTTTTTTCATTAACGCCTGAGGTTTTACCTTTTTTAATAAAAACGTTAAGAGGCGTCTTCGGTTCTATTGTCAAGCAATATGGAGAAATATGCGGAACTTGCAATTCAATAAGCTTTAATAAATTCTCTTCCCATTTCTTATTACTAAGATCGGGAATTCCATAAATTAAATCAACGGAAATATTTTCAAACCCTGCTTTAAATGCATTATTTATAGCACAAATAGCTGTTTCGGGTGAATGAACCCGATTGAGATATTTTAGATCATTATGTTGAAAAGATTGAATACCTATACTTAATCTGTTTATCCCGCTTTGTTTTAATTGTAATATTTTATTGAAAGAAAGGTCTTCAGGGTTTGCTTCAAGTGTTATCTCAGCATCGGGAACAAAATCAAAAAATTGATTTAGGGAATCTATGATGATTTTAATTTCTTCTGTTTTTAGAACACCGGGAGTTCCACCACCGAAATATAAGGTGTCAATTAACCTTTTACTGCTGTTTGTCTTTTCAGCGAAATTGTTTAGAAAATTTTTCTGCAGTTCAATTTCTTTTAAAAGGCAATCTAAAAACATATCTTTAAATTTAAAAGATGTGCTGAAGTGAAAATTGCAATAATGGCAGGCATTTTTACAAAACGGGATATGAATATATATGCCTGCCATTGATTTCTCTCTTTTAATAATGATCGCTACTGCTCATCATAAAGCGGTTGTAATGCCTTTCAAGGATATTTTCAGCTTTCTTTGCAATTTCTTTCTGTTCATGCCTTTCTGCAATTTGCCGTATTCTTTGTAAAATACCAATTGCTTGTGTTTTTTCTCTCTCAATTAAGGCAGCCTGTCCGGGAGAAAAAGTGAAATAATAAGTTAAATTCTCATCATTTATCTCTATCAGCCTTTTAAATATTCGGTTTGCTGTTTCAAATTGCTCTTCTCCCTGATTGGAGTATTCTCCTTTATGCTTTGCTGCTAATTTAAGCATACTCCCTATTTGATAATATGTTTCAGCTATAAACATGTTAGGTAATCTTAAAGGTACATTCTCTTCAGGAATATTTTCAACAACTCTGTTTAAAACAGCGGTTGCAGAATCGAGCTTATTTTCCTCAATAAGTTGTTCTGCAAGCTTTAGGAAGATATTGTTATAATTGGCTGTAATTCTACGATGGTCTTCGTTCAGGTATATAGTAGGGTCAGACATATTGCCCCACTCGAAATTATTCATAAGGTTTTCCCAAAGAACAGAAGAGTTTACTCTGCCATGAATTATATCATCTGTTGGCGAATAAATAGGAACTAATCTATAAACCATCCCTTCAAGTTGAAAATAATCTTCAAGTCCCATATAAGCGTCTCTTCCGGTTGTGATGGCAAAATATACAGGACGTTCCCAGTTATTGGCAGATAAAAAGTCCATCACTACTAATTGGTTTTTTTGCAACCCTTGTGCTTCTAGTTTCCACTCAACGGCATCAACTATTTTATGTGCATCTTCAGGCTGTACAGTTCCGTTTTCCACAACAGTTGCCGAATCAACAGGTATTCGGAATTTGTTTGTAGGGATAAAATTCTCCTGAATTCCTCTTACTGTTCTTGTCTTTGCTACCGGACTATCACTTGTTACAAAACGAATAATATCCCTTAGATTTACATGCCCTTCTATATCAGGATGTTGCATTATGTGCATATAGTCTCTCGTTCCTTCACGGTACTGATGAGGCTCTAAGGTCATTGGTAATGGCTTAGCTTCGTAAAATTTTCTTCTTGCCATATAATCAATATACCAATCAGTATTTAAAAGGCTTAGATTAATGATTTTAATATCTGTTCGGACTCCTTCAACCTCCTGTGCGTACCATAGAGGGAAAGTATCATTATCTCCCATAGTAAATAGTACAGCATTGGGGGCACAAGCTTCTAGGTAGTTTTTTGCAACGTCTATAGTTGTTGTTCTGCCCGAGCGATCATGATTATTCCAGCCTTCTTTAGCCATTATTCCCGGCACCAATAGTAAGCAAGCTATTGTGGCAACTATAGTTGCAACTTTTAAATTTATTTTCTTTGCTAATGCATCAATAATACCCAATGTGCCTATACCAATCCATATTGCAAAGGCAAAAAACGACCCGGCATAAGAATAATCCCTTTCGCGTGGCTGATATGGTGTTTGATTCAGATATAATATAATCGCTATTCCTGTCATAAAGAATAGTAGCCCTACAATAAGAGTATCTTTTTTATGCATTTTCCAGTGATAAGCTAATCCGATTAATCCAAGTAAAAGAGGCAACATATAGAATTTGTTGTGCGCGGGGTTATCGGTTATAGACCCCGGCAATTTGCTTTGATCTCCCAATCTTGCTTGATCAATAAATGGTATCCCTGTCATCCAGTTTCCTTCAATTGGACTGCCATGTCCCTGAACATCATTTTGTCTTCCCGCAAAATTCCACATAAAGTATCTTGTGTACATGTGCCCTAATTGATATCTAAAGAAAAATCGAAGATTTTCAGTAAATGTTGGCTTGTTAATTCTTTCCTGAGAACCACGAAACCCTGAAACAATAACCGGCCTTCCCTGTACCCTTCCCCATCTTTCATAACCTCGTATATGAGATTGTTGATTTCTGCTCCACATACGCGGAAAAACAGTTTTGAAATCAGGATGATAAATATGTTCACTTGCAATTCTTTGATTTGAAATTACATATTTACCTTTTTCTTTATCTTGTCTGTAACGAGGAGAACCATCTTCCAGGTCAATAATCGGAGCATTATAATATGGTCCATAAACCCTTGGCCAATCACCATATTGTTCACGCCCAAGATATGCTTTTAATTCAACAGCGTTAAGTGGTGCATTTTCATTAATAGGAGGCATGGCATTACTCCTGATAACAAGCATTAAAAAAGAAGAATAGCCGATTACTACAAAGGTAAAGCATAAAATAGCGGTATTCCAAAAAACTTTATTCTTCTTATGGGTATAATGTAATCCATACACAATTAATGAGATAAGTGTTATAAAGAAAATAATAGTTCCTGATTGAAAAGGGAGCCCGACTTTATTTATAAAAAAGAATTCAAACCACCAATCTAATGTTAAAATTCCGGGGATAAGAATTCCCTGAATAAAACCCAAAAGCGAGAAGGCAACAATAGCTGATACAATAATCCCTTTTCGTGTTGGCTCATATTTTTTAAAGTAATAAACAAAAATTATTGCCGGGATAGTTAACAAACTTAATAAATGAACTCCAATAGACAATCCGATTATGTATGCGATAAATATTATCCAACGGTTACTGTCAGGTTTATCTGCGCGAGCTTCCCATTTCATTATAGCCCAAAAAGCCAAAGCGGTAAAAAATAGAGAAGGAGCGTAAGCCTCAGCTTCTGTAGCATTAAACCAAAAAGAATCTGAAAAAGTTAATGCTAAAGCGCCAACAGCTCCACTAGCTATAATTGCCCAAACACTGCTGTTATTAAGCTCGTAATTTTTTGTAATAATCTTTTTGCCTAAAGCTGTTATAATCCAAAATAAAAACATTATAGTGAAGGCACTCAGTACGGCAGACATGGTGTTTATCCAAAAAGCTACCATGGTAACATCTCCAAATGAAAGAAGAGAAAAACCCCTTGACATCAACTGTAATAAAGGAGCTCCCGGTGGATGTGGTATCTGAAGCTTATAAGCAGTTGCTATCCTCTCACTGCAATCCCATAAACTAGCTGTAGGCTCCAAAGTTAGCATATAAACCAACAACGCGATACCGAAAAGTACCCAGCCGATAATGTTATTAAACCGATTATAATAGTTCATCTTTGTATATTTTAAAATAATTTATTGGTTAATTATCTTTTTTATTAATTTGCGAATATATAAAAAAACGATTTGTCAGTTTATACTTTATTTGCAAAAAATTGTTGACATTTTTAATTAAAAAAAACTTTTTGCTTAATTTAAAATTATATAATCTAAAAAAATTTTTTAAAAATGCGTAACTAATTTAACGTTTATCAGTCTTGATGTCAAGTAGTTAGGCACAGCATACATTCTGTTTTGCAAATCTCTTATCCACATATAAGAAATCGTATTATTAATTTGTAAAAGATTAAACACTTCTGCTGATATCCACATTGAATTAATATGTCGTAGCGGACTGTTTTTTGAAAAATCGGAGTGATTTCCGATTAATTGTTTAGAAAAACCTATATCAACACGCCTGTATGGTGGCATTCTGAATTCATCAGAAAACTCATCAAAAGTTGGTGGTCTTGTAGGCAATCCTGTCCCATAATACATTCCAAGGTGTACTTTGTAAGTCGGGTTTCTGGGTAAGAAATCTTGAAAATAAAGACTAAAATTCAATAATTGATCAGTTGGTCTGGGAGTGTAATCCCTGTATTCTCCTGTAGATTCACTGAATATTTTTTCTTCGGTTTTCATAAGAGATAAACTTGCCCATGAGTCAATTTCCGGAACAAATTCGCCATGAATTCTTAAGTCAATTCCTGTAGCATATCCTTTAGCTTTGTTATCTGCATAGTATCTAATCCTTACGTTATCAATTTCATAAGGTATTAAATTATCAAAGTGCTTGTAGTATATCTCACTTGTAAACTTAAAAGGTCGTCTCCAGGCAGTAAAATCATATTCGCTTCCCAAAACAAAGTGTATTGATTCTTGTGCTTTGACATCTTTATTTATATTGCCTTTGGTGTCTCTTAATTCGCGGTAAAAAGGAGGTTGATGATATATTCCTGCGGAAGCTCTCAGCACAAGGTTAGGCTGCGCATTTGGTTTAAAAAGCAGTGTTGTTCTCGGACTGATTGTAAATTGCTTATTTAAGTCCCAATAACTCCCTCGTACTCCCACTATAAATTCAAATTCCCCGGGGTCATTTTCAAAATTGTAGTTGTTTTGAATAAAACCGTTATATCTGTTTGAAACAAGATTAATGCGTGTATTAATAAATTCGTTTAGTACTAATTCATCATGCGGATAAGTCGGAATTGAATATCCGGCAGAATCAATTAGAGTCCATTCGCGCAACCTGTCATAAATATCTTCTTTTTGATATTTTACACCCCATCTTAAAAGGTTGTCATTTTTTTCCCAAAACCCTTTATGTTCAGCATTCCATACAATAGCATTAAGGTAGTTTCTTGCATGATTGAAAAAACTGCCAACAGCCAAAGGTCTGCCGGTAGCCTCATCATACTCATCATCAAAATCTGTTGTAACCTGATGCATTTGATATTGACCCAATATATCAAAAGTTTCATTTTCATCACTTTGAAAAGCTGATCCGATAAGTTGCAAATGAAGGTTTTTGTCAGGTTGATACTCAAGCGAAAGGGCTCCAAATGCAGTTGTAAAACGATCAACTTCCTGACCGTTAAAATATACCGTTAATTGCCTGGCATCTTCAAAATGACCAAACCTTGTTCTTTGAACTTCAGGTTCGAAAAAATAATTGTTCTGTGAATAATTTCCTAAAAAAGATAAATCCCAGTTATTACTGATATTATAAGTTAAAAAAGTTTGAACATCCGTATATGTTGGATTATAGTCTCCATCAACATCAAGCGTCCCAAGTAAATATTGATTTTGCTGATGTCTAACACCTACAAGATAGCCAAGATTTTCACTGTCAAAAGCTCTTCCTTCAACATGTGCAGAGCCACCTAAAAAACTCATAGAAGCAGAGCCACCAAATTCCTGTGGAGTTTTATATTTAATATCAAGGACAGATGCCATTTTATCTCCGTGTCTTGCATCAAACCCACCTGATGAAAAATTAATCGAAGAGACAAGGTCGGAATTAACAAAACTAAGACCTTCCTGTTCGCCTGAGCGGATTAAAAAAGGACGATATATTTCAATTCCATTGACATAAATAAGGTTTTCGTCAAAATTTCCGCCTCTGACTGAATACTGAGTCGTAAGCTCACTAACCGATGAAACACCGGGGAAAGTTCTTAGCAAGCCCTCAACACCCGTGCTCGGCCCGGGCAAATATTCAACATGTTTTGGATCTATTCTTGTGATATGAGAAGATAAAGATTTAGTATCACGAATCTCAACATCAGGTAGAAAAGTAACAGCTGATTTTAAAATAATGTTCTTTTCCTTTTTTTTAGAATCCGAAAGGGCTATATCAACTTCAACAGTTTCAAATCCTAAGTATGAATATCCTATGGTATAATTTTTATCAGGTTCTAAAGCTAATTCATAATATCCGTTTTTGTCAGTAACGGTTCCCGTCATTGGAGCATTTATTGCCGCAACAGTAACCATTTCCAAAGGAGTCCCATCTTTATCATTAACATATCCATACAATAAAGGATTTTCACCATTAACTTGCAAACAGAAGCTAAAATGCAAAAAAAAGAATAATAAAAAAACTAAACTACTTGTTTTACTTAATATTGATAGATGGCTTTTCACGAATTCTTTTTAAGCTATTTATTTATTACTTTGACTTATTAATCACGTATAATAAACTTTTTTGTATTTAAAATATTGTATTAACCTAATCTTGCCTCTTAAATTGCCCTTCTCTCCATGCTTTTATAAATTCAGCCCAAGCAAAAGGGTCAAAAATTCTCATCGGAGGTTGCTGCCCTGCATAATACATTTGATTTGCATGCTGGTTTAGCATGTGACGATAATTAGCTGCTGCACCCATAGGCATGTTTTCTAATCTTTCTTTCATCTCAGCCCTCTCAAGGTTTCGCATGGCTCTGTCATAATCATCATCCGGCACATCTGTGTGAATAAAAGCATACTTAAACTGCTCGCGACTTGGCCAGGGATAAATAACCGTTTTATCAAGATGAATAGTATCCCGGGTAAGCATCTGCACAACAGAATATCTTGCTTCTCTTAAAGTATCGGGTATTACATATCTGGCTTGTTTAAACCCTACGGAAGAAAAAACTAATGTGTCAAGTTCTCTTGCTGCTATTGAAAAAAAACCATAGTAATCTGTGATAGTACCTCTCTTGGTGCTTTTAATCATAACAGTAGCAAAAGGAACCGGCTTTAAACTATCTCCGGTAACTACTAAACCTGATAATTGTCTTATTCTTGTTTTTTCAGTATTATCAGCCCCTTTGCCACTAAAAACAATCATTATTGCAGGCAATAATAATAAATAGAACAGCAAATATGAACGCCTGTTGTATGTCTTAAAAAGAAAAGGCATATAAATAGATAATAACTGGAATTAATTTATCAAAAGGACCTTTGTTATGCAATGTTATTTTTTACCCTGTTAAAAAAACGCTGCCCAAACTATAATATTGAGCAGCGTTTCTAACTAAAACCTAAAATTATGAAAACTTACTTTATAAATCCTTTTTCACGTGCTTCTTTTAAACAAGCTGAAATTCCCTTCTTGTTAATTATTCTTATCGCTTTTGAAGATACTTTTAAAGTTACCCAACGATCTTCTTCAGGCACATAAAATTTCTTTTCTTGCAAATTAGGCAAAAATCTTCTTTTTGTCTTAACATTTGAATGAGAAATATTATTTCCTGATATTGGCTTTTTCCCTGTAATTTGACAAACTCGTGACATTTCAGTAATATTTTTAAATTATTTTTAATATTCATTTTCTAAATGCGGGTGCAAATATCATTATTTTTTTTGTTTTAAGCAAATATTAAATGTAATATTTTTTATGGCAACATTAAACATTTGAGAAAATCTTATTTTTTGAAAATGTCAAGTCACATCTTTCTTCTTTCCCCTCTTAAATAATTATAATTTGAAATAGTAAATAAAAAATTTTTGTTAAAATAGAAAAAATGCTAAATTTGTGCTAAGTTTTTGAGGGAAAATACTTTAAATTACTATTTTTTTATTGTGAAGTTCCACCGTATAATCGAGTTTAAAATCATTATATTAATACTTAAAAATCTAAATTATTAATCAAATTTTAGTAACATGAAAAAATTATTAGCAATTATTTTAGTTTTAAATTGTCAGGTGCTTTTTTATCTTGGAGCACAAAATACTTTGAATGTAGGTATTGATGAAGATTATGAAACTATTGTTGAAGCTCTTGATGCCGCAAACAATGGCGACATAATCAATATTGTTGATCCTGTTCATGCAGAAAACAATGTTATTGTAAACAAAAGTGTTGTTATTCAAGGACAGGGAGCTTTCAACACTACTATAGATGGTGGAACTGTTGACCCTATGAATCCTCAGGGAAGAATTTTTTATATTGAAATGGGTAATACAGTTACCATTCAGGATTTAACCATAACTCGTGGTGGTGGTTTTCGTGGGAGTGATGGAACGGATTCTACTAATCCTGATGGAACAAGAGGGGATGATGGAGGAGCAATATTAAATGAAGGAAGATTAACAGTAGACCGCTGTATGTTTTTTGAAAATATGGCCGGCTTTGGTGGAGATGGAATAGAAGGTGCAGATGGAGGTGATGGTGGCCCTCCGGGGTCAGAAAGACCAGGAGGCCCGGGAATGCGCGGAGGTCATGGAGGTGATGGAGGTCATGGCGGTGCTATAGCAAACTATAGTGTGTTGGTTGTTAAGAATTCTACTTTTTTTAATAATGTTGCAGGAATGGGAGGCAATGGAGCTAATGGAGGAAACGGTGGAAAAGGTGCGGATGGATTGTTAGGAGCTTCTCTAAATGGTGGCGACGGTGGTAGCGGCGGTGATGGCGGGAATGCCGGTTTCGGAGGCTTTGGAGGCGCAATTGCCAATATTAGTATTGGTGATGCCATTATAACTAATAGCACATTTACGGAAAATATGACAGGAGCCCCCGGGATGATTGCAGGAATGGGTGGAACAGGTGGAATGGGTGGATTAGGTGTAGATGCTGAAGCTTCGGAATTAGTTCCCGGTGGTAACGGTGGCCATGGAGCAGTGGGTGGTAATGGCGGTAATGCCGGCAAAGCAGGAGATGGAGGCGCAATTGCCAATGTTAATGATGGAGTTGTACAATCTATTAATAATACTATATCAAATAATTTTACAGCATTTATAGAAGGTGTAATGCCCGGAATGGGCGGAATGGGCGGAGATGGAGCAAATTCCGGAATTGGTAATGTAGGTCCCGGAATGCCCGGCAATGGTGGAGATGGCGGTAATGGCGGAATAGGAGTATTTGCAGGAGAAGGAGGGGGAATATCAAATTCGAATATGGGTTCCTTTGGAATAATTAATACTATAGTGGCAAATAATACTTTTATGTCTGGTTTTTATCAAGGTGGTGCCCCGGGAATGGGTGGAATGGGCGGAATGGATCCTAATGGTATACCTGGAATGCCTGGAAATCCCGGATTTGAAGGCCCCCCCGGTGGTGAAACTCCTTCGCCAAACTGTATTGGAGAATTCAATTCTCAAGGAACAAATATTGTATCAGACCCGCAAGGAAGTATAGGATGGATTGGAACGGATATCCATGGAGAAGACCCGGATTTAGAAGGATTGGCAAAGAATGGAGGCCCTACTAAAACAATGGCTATCCCGGAAACAAGCCCTGCAAACGCTGCAGCACAATCAAGCCATGCTTCTTTGGATATACCTGACCATGACCAAAGATTATTTAACCGTCAAGAATTTCCGTATGGATATGATATCGGCGCGTATGAATATAGAACTATTTCTGATGATTTAGTTATAAATGAAGTTGATATTACACAAGAAGGAGCAGAAGACACCGAAGAATTTATTGAAATATTCGACGGAGGCGTTGGAGATTATCCTCTTGATGAACTGGTTATTGTTTTGTTTGATGGCGAAACAAATGAAAGTTATAATGCAATTGACCTTGAAGGATATAGAACAAATGATGCCGGCTATTTTGTTATTGGAAGTGCAGACGTGCCGAATGTTGACCTTGTAGCTTTTAATACTGATGAAATAGTTAGTGATAACCCCGGCGCAGTACTCTTATACAAAGGAATAGCGCATAATTTTCCTGATGGCACTGATGTATCGGATGTAGAAGATAATAATATTATTGATGCATTGGTTTATGACACAGGACAGCCCGATAATCTTGACCTGTTGACTCTGCTCAACCCGGGAGAACCACAGATAAATGCCGATATGTACAGTAATGCTGATCTTGAATCAATGCAAAGAATTCCTAATGGTGCAGGAGGACAAAGAAATACAAGCACCTATATGACTACTGAACCAACACCGGGAGCAGAAAACTTTATACCTCCTCTAATTGAAGTAAATCCTGACTTTTTGGATTTTGAAATGGTTTTAGTTGATGAAAGTAAAGAATTATCTTATGACTTGGTAGCTTTATTCTTAACGGATAATTTTGTTATAAATACTCCTGATGGTTTTCAAGTTTCTCTGACCAGCGGCTCTGATTTTTCAAATGATCTTGTTATAGAACCTGTAGGCGGAGAAATTAATACAACTATTTACGTACAGTTTAGCCCAACGGAAGAAATGAATTATACCGGATATATTTCTAATGAAAGCGATGGTGCTGAAACAAAAAATGTCACTGTAAATGGTCAGGGGGTAATGCCAAATATTGAAGTAACCCCTGAATCACTTGATTTTGAAGAAGTATTGGTAGGAACTACTAAAGAACTTTTTTATGAATTGAATGCGGAATATTTAACGGAAGATTTAGTTATAAATACTCCTGATGGTTTTCAAGTTTCTCTAATCAGTGGCTCTGATTTTGGAGATGATCTTGTTATAGAACCTGCCGAAGGGGAAATTGATACTATTGTTTATGTTTTGTTTAGTCCAACAGAAGATATTAATTATACAGGAGCGATTACAAATGTAAGTATTGGAGCAGCTCCTCAGGATGTAATGGTTTCAGGCAACGGCGTTATTCAAAGCTTGTCTGTTAATCCTTTATCATTAGATTTTGGAGAGGTTGTTGTAGATAGTTCCGAAGAGATGCAGTATGAAGTTTCGGGAGAGAACTTAACTGATGATATTGTTATAACAGCTCCATCGGGCTTTCAGGTATCTGAAACCAGTGGCTCGGGTTTTGATAACTCAATTGCGATAACCCCTTTTGAAGGAGAAGTAGATGCTGTTATTTACGTATTATTTAGCCCTGACTCTGAAGGATTATATTCAGGGGATATTAGTAATGAAACTGATGGAGTGGCTATACAGAATGTAACCGTTTCCGGTACAGGTGTTGTTCCAGAGATTTCAGTTGTTCCGGGATCATTGGATTTTGGAGACGTTTTGGTAGATAGTTCAGAAGAGATGCAATATGAAGTTTCAGGAGTAAACTTAACAGATGATGTGGTTATAACAGCTCCCTCGGGCTTTGAAGTTTCTGAAACAAGTGGTTTCGGCTTTGAAAGCTCAATAGAGTTAACTCCTGTAGATGGAGAAGTAGATGCTGTTATATATGTATTGTTCAGTCCTGATTCTGAGGGACCATATTCAGGAGATATTAGTAATGAAAGTGATGGAGCAACTACACAGAATGTTTCAGTTTCCGGTGCAGGAGTTGTTCCGGAGATTTCGGTTGTCCCAACATCATTAGATTTTGGAGAGGTTATAGTAGGAAGTACAGAAGAGTTACAATATGAAATTTCGGGAGAGAACTTAACAGATAATGTAGTTATAACAGCTCCGTCAGGCTTTGAAGTTTCTGAAACAAGTGGTTCCGACTTTGAAAGCTCAATAGAGTTAACTCCTGTAGATGGAGAGTTAGATGCTACTATTTATGTATTATTCAGCCCTGATTCTGAGGGAACATATTCAGGCAATATTACCAATGAAAGTGATGGTGCTGAAACAAAAAATGTCACTGTATCAGGGGAGGGAGTGCCTGCAGGAACACCCATTTTAAGTGTAAATCCAACGTATTTAGATTTTGAATCTGTTTATGTTGGAGAGTCTGAAGAGTTTTCTTACACATTAAATGGTGAAAATTTAACGGATGATGTAACAATAACTGCTCCAGCCGGATTTGAAGTTTCAGAAACCAGTGGTTCAGGATTTTCCGGCACAATAGATATTTCACCTGTAGGCGGTGAAATAAGCACTACAATATATGTTTTATTTAGTCCTGGCTCTGAAAGTAATTATGATGATAATGTTACTAATGAAAGTTCAGGAGCTACAACAAGAACTGTTAACGTAGTTGGAGAAGGAATTGTACCATCATTGTTTGTTAATACTGAAACGTTAGATTTTGGAAATGTAAACGTGGGTGGTTCAAAAGAAATGTTTTATGTCTTAACAGGAGAAAATTTATTATCAGATGTTGATATTGAAGCTCCTGCAGGTTTTGAGATATCATTGACCAGTGGAGCAGATTTTGAAAGTTCTATTTCAATAGCTCCTGTTGACGGTTCTGTGGATGAAACCATATATGTTCTTTTTAGTCCTGATTCCGAAACAGAGTATTCAGGAAATATTACTAATGAAAGCATAGATGTATCAGAAGAGGTTTCGGTAACAGGTAACGGCGTTGAGTCGTTTTTGGCTGTTGACCCTGATGAGCTTGCTTTTGGAGATGTATTGGTTGGTGAAGTTGAAGAATTATCTTATGAATTAACAGGAAATAACTTAACGGATAATGTTATTATAACAGCTCCTGATGGGTTTAAGGTCTCTCTGACAAGCGGCTCTGACTTTGAAAACTCTATAGAAATATCTGTAACAAAAGGAACAATTGACGAAACTATATACGTTCAGTTTGCCCCGGAAACAGCAACTTTGTATTCAGATGATATTGAAAATGAAAGCGAAGGAGCAACCAGTATGTATGTGGAAGTTTCGGGTACGGGAATAGAGTCGCCGGCTATATCTGTTGAGCCGGAAACATTATCGTTTGAAAATGTTCATGTTGGAGACGAAGTTGAAATGTCATATGTTTTAACAGGAGAAAATTTAACAGATGATATCACTGTTTCAGCTCCTGATGGTTTTCAAGTTTCTGAAACCAGCGGGATGGATTTTGAATCTTCTATTAATGTTAGTGCTACTGAAGGATCAGTAAACACTACAATTTTTGTTCAATTTAGCCCTGATTCTGAAATCGCATATTCAGACAATATTACTAATGAAAGTGATGGGGCAGACACGAAAAATGTTCTGGTAACAGGTGTTGGTGTTGTTCCTGAAATTACCGTCACCCCTGAAGCATTAGATTTTGGAGAAGTTCAGATAGGCAGTTCTTTTGAAATGTCATATCAACTAACAGGTGATAATCTTAAAGAAGACATCTTAGTAGAAGTTCCTGGTGGCTTTAGAGTCTCCGAAACAAGTGGAGCTGATTTTGAAAATTCCATTACGGTAACACATTTAGAGGGTGCAGTTAATACTACTATATATGTATTGTTTGAGCCAACTGATGAAGTTTTATATTCAGAAGATATAACAAATTCAAGTGATGATGCTGAAACAAAATTTGTAAATGTTAATGGCGAAGGAGTTCCTGAAGGAACGCCTATTCTTAACACTTCTGTTGATTTTCTGGATTTCGATATAGTTCAAACAGGAATGCATTCTGAACAATTTTATATTTTAACAGGTATAAACTTGGATGATGATGTGATTATTGAAACTCCGCAAGGTTTTAGAGTTTCCGAAACCAGCGGTTCAGGGTTTGTTAATACTCTGGAAATATCTCCTGACGCAGAAGGAGAAATTAATTCAGTTATTTACGTGAGATTTAGCCCTGTTGATGAAATGGAATATGATGGAAACATTACTAATCAAAGTGCAGGAGCAACTACAAGAAATGTTGAAGTAATTGGCGAAGGTGTTGAGTCAACATTGACAGCAAACCCCGAAACCCTCGATTTTGGAGATGTTTTGGTTGAAAGCAGTTCTGAATTATCATATCATCTGGAAGGCAATAATATATTTGAAGATGTTGTTATTACAGCTCCCGACGGATTCCGGGTTTCTAAAACAAGTGGCGCGGATTTTGAAAATTCAATAACTGTCAGCCCTGACGAAGGGTCAGTTGACGCCACAATATACGTAGAATTCAGCCCGGAATCAGAAATGTCTTATATAGGTTATGTGACAAATGAATGTCCGGGGGTGGCAACGGTTAATGTTACCGTTATGGGAGAAGGAATACCGGAAGGAACACCGATAATTTATACTTCTGTCGGATCAGTAGATTTTGGAGAGGTTATGGTAGATTCTTATGAAGATGAATCTTATAATATTGCAGCTTATAACTTTAGTGATGATATGACTATCTCTCTTTCAGGTTCAGGATTTGAAATTTCAGAAGATGGAGTTGATTTTGATACTGAAGATATCTTATTGTCACCAACAACCGACGGAGAAATATTTGCTCAGATATGGGTAAGGTTTATGCCTGAATCCGTAGGAAATCATACAGGCATGATATCCCATTCCGGCGCTAAGGAAGCTTTAGCTAGTGTCGATCTTGAGGGAGTTGGAGTAGAACAGACGCTCGTTGTTTCACCTTCTTCACTGGATTTTGAAGATGTAGAAACAGGGACATCAGAAGTGTTGTATTATTCGCTTGAAGGTCAAAATTTAACGGATAATGTTATTATTACAGCTCCGTCAGGATTTCAAGTTTCACAAACAAGCGGATCCGGATTTTCAAATTCTATTGAAATATCACCTATTCTTGGAGAAATAGATGCTTCTATATATGTAATGTTTAGCCCTGAAACAGAATCATCATATTCAGGAGATATTTCTAATGAAAGTGATGGAGCAGAAACTCAATATGTTAGCGTTTCCGGTAATGGAATAACTAATATCGAAGTAACAGAATTTATAAATAATATATCTGTTTACCCAAATCCTGTTTATGATAAACTATTTATTGAATATAAAGATTCTAAAAAGCCGGTAAATATTAAGATGATAAGTATAACCGGTCAAATAATAGAAGAAGATGAGTTTACAGGAAAAACTGTCGTAAAAACAAACGACATAGAACCGGGAATGTATTTATTGAAGCTAGAAAGTGAAGGAGAAACAGGATACATTAAAATTATTAAAAAATAAAGAATAGGTGTTGATAAATAATAAGGGATGCTTTCAATTTGGCATCCCTTTTTTATTAAGCGTATAAACTTTTGTTAATAAACAGCTTTTTTGCGGTTTAATTATGCAAGTTGTTTAATCCTGACTACTGTTTTAAGTCTAAATAACAACGCTTGGGAGAGTAAATTGTGCCTTCATCTTTCATCTCTTTAATAGCTTTTTCTACATCTTTTTTCTCTAATCCGGTTTGTTTTACAACCTCTCCGGTGCGTAATGGCTGTCCTGCATCTTTAAATACATTAATAATAGATTCTTTTATACTCATAGCATTAAATTTTTGAAGTTAAACTTTTAAAAAATTAAAATATGAAATAAAGCGTGACTTTAAAAAAGCAATTCTGTCTCTTTATTATATTTTTAATAACTTAACAAATTTTATCAGGAAATGTTTAAAATAGCTATGAGTTTCCTACCTGAATAGGTTCTCCAAGAAAGTGTGGTTGTGCTCCTGTAATAAGATCAATAAAAACTTTAACTCTCGCAAATACTTCTCTAATCTGAACACGCATCCCTTCTTTTATTTTTACATCTTCAGCATTAAAGCCAATAGCATTAATATTTTTTGATTGTGCAATATAAATAGCTCTCTGATTATGGAATTTCTGAGAAACGACAGTAAAATTATTTTGCCCGAAAACTTTATGACATCTAACTACTGAATCGAAAGTCCTGAATCCTGCAAAATCCATGTAAATGATGCTATCTGGCACACCTTTATTAATCAAAGCGCGACGCATAAATTTCGGCTCATTATAATTTGTAGCTCGATTATCACCACTAACAATGATATAATTGACCTTGTCATTTTCATAAAGTATAACAGCAGCATTTATTCGATTGTAAAAATATTTGTTTAGTGTACCATCTCTCTTATATTGGCTTGTTCCTAAAACTAATGCTGCATTAGTTTTAGGTATTTCTTCAATGTTATCATATAAATAATTTGCTGACCGCCAATTAATTAACTGATTTAGGATAAAAATTATGCTTATTGCAATAAAAATTGCTCCAAAAAAAAGTATTGATGTTTTTTTTATTTTTGATTTCAATCTTTGCATGTTTAATAAATTATCTGGCAATCAAATAGTTGTCCGATTAAACTACAAAATAAATAAACGCTCCCGCAACTTATTAGTAACCAAAATATCTAATTATAATAGGGAATCATATCTTTTTTTATTATTAATGCTTTTTAATATGACAATGCTCAATATTAATTTAAAATTTATAACGAAGAAATAGTTAAAAAAATATTTGTCAAAAATAATATTTATAATTATTTTTAAATCAGAATCTTTCATTAACAATAAAAAGATTTTTTCGAATTGTCTTTATTATTTAAATAATTAATTATAGATTTGCCAAAGTTATAATATAAGTTTTTTAAAGAAATAAATTTTTTAACGAATAAAAATATTTATAAAGATGGCAAAAAAAGGTGATGTTGTCATTCAAATAGAAAAATGTAAGGGATGTGAACTTTGCATAGCCTCATGTCCGCAAAATGTTTTGGCTATGAGTGATAAAGTTAACGCCAAAGGTTTTCGTTATGCTGTAAAAGTAAATTCTGATTGCACCGGTTGTGCTAACTGCGCTGTTGTATGCCCGGATGCAGTAATAACTGTTTACAGAGAAAAATAATTAAAAAAAATAAATTGAACTAATAAAATAGCTTTTCAAGATGAAAGAATTAAGATTAATGAAAGGCAATGAAGCTTTAGAAGAAGCAGCTATAAGAGCTGGCGTGGATGCTTATTTCGGGTATCCTATAACGCCTCAGTCAGAGATAATTGAATATCTTATGGCTGAAGATACAGAAAAAAGAACAGGTATGGTTGTTTTACAAGCTGAAAGTGAAGTTGCTGCAATTAATATGATTTATGGAGCTGCAGGATGCGGTAAAAAAGCACTGACATCTTCTTCAGGTCCGGGAATTAGCTTAAAACAAGAAGGCTTATCATATATTGCAGGAGCTGAATTGCCTTGTGTAGTTGTAAATATTGTTCGTGGCGGACCAGGATTGGGAACAATTCAACCGTCACAATCAGACTATTTACAATCTGTTAAAGGAGGAGGACATGGTGATTATAAACTTATTGTGCTCGCTCCTGCAACCGTTCAAGAAACAGTTGACTATGTTAAACTCGCTTTTGAACTTGCATTCAAATATCGTAACCCGGTAATGATACTTTCTGATGGTATAATTGGACAAATGATGGAAAAAGTCGAATTGTTCGAACAAATGCCTCGCTCTACTAAAGAATATGAGTGGGCAACCACAGGAAAAAAACCCGGGAAAGACCACGTAATTGTTACTTCTTTGCAATTAAAACCGGAAGAACAAGAAGAAGTTAACCTAAGGCTACAAGCAAAGTATAGAGAAGTTGAAAAAAATGAGGTTATGTATGAAGCATACAATATTGATGATGCTGAATACTTGTTTGTCTCTTTCGGCTCTTGTGCAAGAATAACTCAAAAAGCCATGGAAATGGCTAGAGAAAAAGGTTATAAGGTCGGACAAATCAGACCTCAAACTTTATACCCATATCCTGCAGAAATTATTAATAAATTAGCAGATCAGGTAAAAGGGGTTTTTACTGTTGAAATGAATGACGGGCAAATGGTTGAAGATGTCAGGCTCGCAGTAAACGGAAAAGTCCCCGTTGAACATTACGGAAGATTTGGCGGAATGATTCCTTCGCCGGATGAAATATTAAATGCTTTTGAACAAAAATTTATTGGAGGCTAAACAAATGGCAGAAAATTTGATAAAACCCGAAAATTTAGTTTACGAAAAATCTAAGTCAATGACCGAACGCGAGCTTCATTATTGCCCGGGTTGCGGTCATGGAACTGCGCATCGAATGCTCGCAGAAGCTATTGATGACCTGGATATTCAAGGTGAAACCATTGGTATAGCACCTGTTGGATGTTCTGTCTTAGCGTATTATTATTTTGATGTTGATATGCTTGAAGCAGCTCATGGTAGAGCGCCGGCAGTAGCTACAGGTATAAAAAGAGTGTTGCCCGAAAAATACGTTTTTACTTATCAAGGTGATGGCGACCTCGCAGCAATTGGTACTGCAGAAACAATTCATGCATGCAATAGAGGCGAAAATATCCTTATTGTTTTTATAAATAACGGTATTTATGGAATGACAGGTGGACAAATGGCACCAACTACCCTGGAAAACATGAAAAGTACAACATCTCCAAGAGGTAGAGATATTAAAACAATGGGAAATCCCCTGAAAATTTCTGAACTAGTGGCCGAATTACCCGGAACATACTATGCAACAAGACATAGTGTGCATACACCGGCAAATGCTCGCAAAACTAAAAGAGCATTTAAAAAAGCCCTTGAATATCAAAAAGAAAATAAAGGAACATGCCTTGTGGAAGTTGTTTCTAACTGCCCATCTAACTGGAAAATGACTCCGGCAGAATCTAATAAATGGATGGAAGAAAATATGTTCCCTTTTTATCCCTTAGGAGATATTAAAACACCAAAATGATAAATTAATTTAAATTTATATAATAATGAACGAAGAAATTATAATAGCAGGATTTGGCGGACAAGGAGTCCTTTCTATGGGGCAAATTCTTTGTTACGGTGGCGTCATGCAAAATAAAGAAGTGACTTGGATGCCTTCGTATGGACCCGAAATGAGAGGAGGAACTGCAAATTGCACCGCTATAATAAGTGATGAAAAAATCAGCTCCCCGGTACTTAATGCATATGATACAGCTATAATGCTAAATCAACCTTCATTGGATAAATTTGAAGAGACCGTTAAACCAGGAGGAATGCTGATATATGAAACTAATGGAATAATCAGAAAACCTGAAAGAAAGGATATTGATATCTACTCTATAGGAGCTTATGACGAATCAATTAAAATGAAAAATACTAAAATTTTTAATATGATTGTTATAGGTGGGTTTTTGAAAGCCAGACCTATTCTTGACGTTGAAAATGTTATAAAAGGTCTCGAAAAAGTTCTGCCGGAAAGGTATCATCACTTAATCCCTCTTAATGAAGAAGCTATACGCAAAGGTATGGAAATTATTAAGGTTGAAAACAAACTTAAATAAAAAATAATAGCTTAGGAAAGGAATAAATAATATTACCTCACTTTATATTTGATTATAATTCATAAGTAGGTATTGAGAAATTATAATATGAATATAATCTTAGTATAAAATTAAGTTTTGTTGTTATTAAATTGTAAAAGCTGTCAAAAAATGATATTTTTGTAACATTTTGACAGCTTTTTTTATAGTTTAAATTAACATGATTAAAAAGACAGATTTTCTTGTTATTGGGAGTGGGATAGCCGGACTTTATTATGCTTTAAAAGTTGCTGAGCATGGAAAAGTTTTGGTGTTATCTAAAGGACCTGTTATTGAGAATACAACAAAATATGCCCAAGGAGGCATAGCAGCAGTTGTTAGATCCCCTGATAGTATCGAAAAACATATTAAAGATACTATAGATTGTGGCGCCGGTTTTTGCGATGAGCAGATTGTAAAAATGGTTTGCATGGAAGGACCTGAAAGAATCAAAGATTTAATAAAAATGGGGGCGTCATTTGATAAGAATGAGAAAGGAGAATTTGATCTGGGAAAAGAAGGAGGACACTCGGAAAATAGAGTCTTACATTATAAAGATTGTACCGGAAAAGAAATTATGCGCGCCCTGATTGATGCCGCAAAGAAAAATACTAATATAGAAATATTTGAAAATCAATATGTTGTTGATATAATAACTCAACATCATTTAGGGAAAAATATTAAAAGAAATACTCCTGACATAGAATGTTATGGAGCATATGTCTTAGACCCCTCAAAAGGTCAAGTAAACACAGTGCTTTCAAAAATAACTCTTATGGCAACCGGAGGTATAGGGATGGCTTATCAAACAACTACAAACCCTAATGTGGCTACAGGTGATGGAATTGCTATGGTATATCGTGCTAAAGGAGAAATAAATAATATGGAATTTGTTCAGTTTCATCCATCCTCGCTTTACAATCCTCTAGAAAAGCCTTCCTTTTTAATTACTGAAGCTATACGTGGATTTGGAGCAATTTTAAAAAATTCTAAAGAGGAAGTTTTTATTGATAAATATGATGATAGAGGATCTTTAGCCCCAAGAGATATTGTTGCAAGAGCTATTGATACTGAATTAAAATTATCAGGTGATGAGTATGTTTATCTTGACTGCAGACACATAGATAGAATTGCCTTAAAAAGAAGTTTCCCTAATATTTATAAAAAATGCAAGTCCTTAGGCATAGATATGGCAAAGGATATGATTCCTGTGACCCCTGCAGCTCATTATATTTGTGGAGGAATAGTAACTGACAAATTCGGGAAAAGCTCAATTAAAAGACTCTATGCAGCCGGAGAATGCGCATCCACAGGAATGCACGGAGCTAACAGAATGGCATCTAACTCTTTGCTCGAAGCAGTCGTCTTTGCTAATAGAGCCGCAACGGAAACAACAAATATTGTAGATAAATTTGAGCATTATGATAATATCCCACAATGGGACTCCGAAGGAACAGTACTTAATGAAGAAATGGTGCTGATAACTCAAAGTCTTAAAGAAGTACAAGGAATCATGAGTAACTATGTCGGAATTGTCAGATCTGACCTTAGATTAAATCGTGCCTTAAAAAGATTAAACCTTTTATTCAACGAAACGGAAGAGTTATATATAAAATCTATATTGAATCCAAAATTATGCGAATTAAGAAATATTATTAATGTATCCTATTTGACTATAAAAATGTCTAAAAAACGCAGAGATAATATAGGATTGCATTACTCATTAGACAATATTTGAAAAAATAATAAATAATAAAAATCATACTCAGGTAGTACAAAAATATAATTAATTATAAAAATGAAAATTAAAAAATTCTTACATCTTATATTATTTTTTCTTTTATTGATTTTATATGCTAATGATAGCTATGGGTATTATAAAAATATTAAACTTTCGGAAAAATCTGAAATAACGCTACTAACATCCTCTCCAGGGCAAGAATTATATTCGGTTTTTGGACATAGCGCTTTGAGAGTCAAAGACCCCGAAAATTCATTAGATAGAGTATATAATTACGGCACTTTTGACTTTAACACTCCTAATTTTTATTGGAAATTTTCTAAAGGAAAACTGGATTATATGCTGTCAGTTAGCACATATTATGTTTATGAAAGACAATACAGGCGCGAAGGAAGAGCAGTTTATGAACAAGTTTTGAACCTTAACTTAAATGAAAAACAAAGGATTTTCGATTTTTTAGAAAATAATGCCCTCCCTGAAAATAGATTTTATAGATATGACTTTTTCTTTGATAATTGTGCAACTCGAATTAGAGATATAGTAGATGATTTCTTGTATGTTAAATGGTATAATTATCCATATAATATTGAAGAAAAATCATTTAGAGATTTATTGAAACCATATCTGGAATATATGCCGTGGGAAGAATTTGGAATAGATATAGCTCTTGGCTTGCCATCTGACATAATTGCTGAGCCATACGAGTATATGTTCTTGCCCGATGAAATGTTTATTGCATTTGCTCAAGCAAAATTATCTGATGGGCAACCATTGATAAGTGAACATCGGGTATTGCTGGAAGAAAAACTCATTCGTGAAAGAACTAATCCGTTTACACCTAAATTAGTATTCTGGATAGTCTTTGTATTAGGAATTGCAAGTTTCTTAAACAGAAAAATTGAAAAAGTTTTTGATATTTTATTTTTTAGTATTATTAGCTTAATAGGCGTTACTATAATCTTTTTGTGGTTCATATCTGAACATGAGGCTGCAAATGCAAATATGAACCTTATATGGACGCTACCTACTTATATTTACTTCTTTGCCAAGTACCATTTAAATAGTATTAATAGAATTACAAGATGGTATTTTAAAATTGTTTCTTTTTTATTGATTTTGATGCTGATTTTTTGGCAGTTGTTGCCTCAGGATTTAAATCCCGCTTTTTTGCCCATAATACTACTTATGCTCATTAAGTCTGCCCCAATTGCAATAAATTATACACCGAGAAGAATTATAAAACGGCTTTTTTAATTATAGTTTTTTTAGCAAAGAGTAAATATTAGACTTATATGCTTCAACTCCGGGTTGGTCAAAAGGGTTAATGTCATTATAATAGCTACTTAAAGCACAACTGAATTTAAAGAAATATAGCATTTCTCCAATATTTTCTTCATTGATTTCAGGTAAAGTGAATTTTATAACAGGAACGTTGCCGTCAATATGCGCCAAAGATGTGCCTTTTTCGGCAATAGAATTTATATCATGTATATTTTTGTCAGCTATATAGTTTAATCCGTCAAAATCCGCTTTTAGCTTTGGGATTTTCAGTGCATTTTTGCTTTTTTCAATACTAATAACAGTCTCAAAAAATATTCGCTGCCCTTCTTGAATGTATTGTCCTAAAGAGTGGAGGTCTGTTGTGAAGCCAACACTTACAGGAAAAATACCCTTGCCTTTTTTCCCTTCACTTTCCCCAAAAAGTTGCTTCCACCATTCACAAAAATAAAACAGCTTAGGCTCATATTGTGCTAAAATTTCAATAACCTTGCCTTTATTATAAAGTATATTTCTTATAGTTGCGTAAAGAAAAGCCGGATTTTCGAATACTTCGGTACTTTCAAGTATTTTTTTTCGCATGTTTTTTGCACCGGAAATAATTTTTTCAATATTAAAACCGGCACAAGCTATTGGTAAAAGCCCAACCGGGGTAAGAACCGAATATCTTCCACCAATATCTTCTGGTATGATAAAAGTTTGGTAACCTTCTATATTTGAAGATTCTTTAAGCGCCCCTTTTTTGGCATCAGTTATTGCCGTAATTCTTTTTTTAGCTTCGTCCTTACCATATTTTTTTTCAAGATGTGTTTTTAATAAGCGAAAGGCAATAGCTGTTTCTAATGTTGTGCCTGATTTTGAAATAACTATAAGGGAATATGACTTGTTATCAAGCCAATTTATTAAACTGTCAAGATAATCTTCTGAAATATTATGCCCGGCATAAATGATTTCCTTTTGGTTATTTTTGCTGAAATAAGGGCTTAAAGCTTCAATAACAGCCCTTGCTCCTAGATATGAGCCACCTATCCCTGCAATGACTATAACTTCAGATTGAGCAACTATTCTATTTGCTTCTTCATTAACTTTTGCTATCAGATTAGCACTAATATTCTCCGGCAAATCAACCCAGCCAAGGGATTCATTTCCCTCCCCCGTTCTGTCTACAATTTTTTTAAAATTAGAAATGGCTTCATTCTCAAAAAGCTTTATTTCTTCTCTGCTGATAAATTTTGATATACCATCAATATTAATTTTGAAGTTTACCATAAAATATTAAAAAGATATGAAAATATTTTATTCAAGTTTTCTGGCAATTTCAACAGTCTCAAATGCTTCTATAATATCTCCTACTTTAATGTCGTTAAAATTTTCAATATTAAGTCCGCATTCATAGCCTGAGGCTACTTCTTTAACATCATCTTTAAATCTTTTAAGAGACCCTAATTTTCCGGTATAAACTACGATTCCATCGCGAATGATTCTAACATCAGAGTTTCTGTGAATTTTACCATCAAGGACGTAACATCCTGCAACTTGACCGACTTTAGTTATCTTGAAAACATCTCGTACTTCCAGATTTGCAGTGATTTTTTCTTCTATCTCAGGCGAAAGCATACCTTCAATAGCGGATTTAAGTTCATTAATAGCATTATAAATAACAGAATATAGCCTGATATCAATTTCTTCTTGTTCTGCTAGCTTTCTTGCAGCCAGGGAAGGCCTAACCTGAAATCCTATTATAATAGCATTAGATGCGGATGCTAACAATACATCACCCTCTGTTATAGGTCCTACAGCCTTATGAATAATATTTACACTTATTTCGTCTGTTGATAGTTTAAGAATAGAGTCACTAAGTGCTTCAACAGAACCATCAACATCCCCTTTAACAATAACATTAAGTTCTTTAAAATCGCCAATGGCTATTCTTCTGCCAATTTCGTCAAGTGTAATATGTTTTTGAGTTCTAAGCCCTTGTTCTCTAACAAGTTGCTGTCTTTTTGCAGCAATATTTTTGGCTTCACTTTCATCAGATATTACATTAAATTTTTCACCTGCTTGTGGAGCCCCATTAAGTCCAAGTATTAGTACAGGGCTAGAAGGACCGGCAATATTAACTTTAACGCCTCTCTCATTAAACATTGCTTTTACTTTTCCGGAATTAACACCTGAAATAACCATATCGCCAATCTTTAACTCTCCTTCTTGTACTAAAATAGTAGTAATATATCCTCTTCCTTTATCTAGCATTGACTCAATTACTGTACCGTTTGCGTTTTTCTTATGATTTGCTTTTAAATCCAGCATTTCCGCCTCAAGTAAAACTTTTTCAAGAAGCTGGTCTATATTTTGCCCATGTTTTGCAGAGATTTCCTGGCATTGGTATTTCCCTCCCCAATCTTCAACAAGAATATTAAAATTAGCAAGCTCTTCTTTAACCTTATCAGGATTAGCTGTAGGTTTATCAATTTTGTTAATAGCAATAATTATAGGAACTCCGGCAGCTTGAGCATGATTAATTGCTTCTTTTGTTTGAGGCATAACGCTATCATCAGCAGCTACAACAATAATTGCCACATCCGTTAGCTTTGCACCTCTGGCTCTCATTGCAGTAAAAGCTTCATGACCGGGAGTATCAAGAAAAGTAATTGATTTGTCTTTTTCATGTTCAACAGAATATGCTCCAATATGTTGAGTAATACCTCCCGCCTCGCCGGCAATAATATTCGAATGCCTAATATAATCTAAAAGAGATGTTTTCCCATGATCAACATGACCCATAACAGTTACGATAGGGGCCCTCGATTCTAAATCTTTCGGATCATCATCTTCTTCTTCGATAATAAACTCCTGATCATCTACACTAACAAACTCAACCTCATAGTTGAATTCATCTGCTACTATAGTTATTGTTTCTGCATCTAGTCGTTGATTTATTGATACAAATAAACCCAAACTCATGCAGGTAGAGATAATCTCAGTTACATTAACTCCCATTAAGTTAGCAAGCTCATTAGCTGAAATAAACTCAGTAACTTCAAGAACATTTTGACTTTCTTTTGTCTTTTCTTGTTCTTCTTCTTTCTGTTTTTGTAAAAGTTCTCTTTTCTGTTTTCTATACTTAGCAGCCTTGGATTTACTTTTAGTCCCACTTAAAGAAGCAAGAGTTTCTTTTATTTGCTTTGATATTTCTTCTTCAGAAACTTCAGGTTTTACTTTTCCCTTTTTCTTGCTTTTGGATTTACCGGTAGGCTTTTGTTTTTTAAATTTCTTGTCGCTATCCGAATCCTGTGTTTTTGTTTTATCAAATTCAGATTTTTTCTCCTTATCCTTATCTTTTTTAATTCTCTTCCTTTTCTTTTTCTTGAAACGGGACTCGCCTGAAGATGATGCTACAGGCTTTTTTGAAGATTCTTTCTTGGTTGGGAGCTCAATCTTTCCCAAAACCGTAGGCCCTTCTAATTTTTGAAATTGTGTTTTTAGCAGGTCTTCACCTTTTTCTTTAATAGCTATTTTAATCGGAGGTTCTTCCGGTTTGTCTTTTTCAATTTTACTTTCTGTTGTTTCTTTTTTCTTCTCTTCCTTTTTTTTCTCCTCTTTTTTGCTTT
>PWLF01000025.1 GCA_003559475.1 Bacteroidales bacterium | reverse complement strand
CTACAAAATCATTATAACGAATGTAGGGTGTACCCAAAACACCCGCTTCAGCTGACATGGTTTGGCTGTCTCCAATTACTACTTTTGCAAATGCCAAAAGATGGTGAATATCAATCGGATCTATAGCCAATCGATAGGGTTCAAGGTCAACAGCCAATTCCCTTTCTGATGTTATGATGATCTGACCATAAGGTTTAATGGTGTTGACCAAATGATGTGCCAATTCATCGTGAAGCCCTCTTACCCCATCATCATGATGTGCGTTAAGACTGGCAAACCGTAACAAAAAATAAGGTTGATCCGGATCGGTATATTTTTTGACAATGTTTTTGTCCGGCTTAAAATGATCGGGGTGAAGATATGCTAATTCATGATACCCCTCATACTTTGTTGATTTATCATCCCACCTTCCATTATCACAACTTGTGGGACTTAAAATATCTGTGGCCCATGGATAGGATATCCACGCATGAAGTGGGATAACAGATGCATCATCTTCCTGAACATTTACAGCCGGTATGTTCAAATACTTTCCCACATATGAGATATCAGCAGATGTTCCAATTAAGAGATCAGGCTTATACTTTCTGCAGTAATTTATAATGCGACGACCACGCTTAATCAGATCTGTTACCATCCCAATTTTCCCCGTGCTCTTCCCTTCCGGCAGAATGTTTTGATAGCTAATCCCGGTATGGTTAAGAAGCGACTTTAAAACATCTTTCTCCTTAATAAGGATAAGCGTTTGATAGTCTTCCTCTTCCAATTTGGCAATGATGTTTTTGAATAGATGGAAATGAGCAGGATGGCCGAGGTGAAAAAGTACAGTCATTATTTTGAGTAAAATTGAAGATCTGTTAAAGCAAGGAACATCCATGCCTGTGACCATCGCATGTAAGGGATTTTTATTGTATAGAATCGGTGTTTTTGGTAATAAAAATATCCTTCTACATCTTGCATGTTTTGAATTGTCCATTTAGCAATTTTATATGCAAAATTTGCATAAACGGGATTATAATCTTTATGTTTGATAAAAGTGATAATACCCTGAGATTGATTATGAATTTCTACCGGGTATATTTTAGGTATTCGCCAAAGTGACCTGCCATCTGAGAAGAATTGCTCATTAATATAAAATCTAAGTCCATTTTCAATTTGATTATTAAATTGATTTCCTAACTCACAAAAATGTATAATTGCAGATGCTGACTCTATCACGTAACCTTGGTGAAAGTCAATCTGTGCTCTCTCTTTCCCAGTCTTAATATCTATGCTATAATTCCATCGCCCATTTTCTTTTTGACAGGCCATTGTAAATTTCAAAGATTCTTCCGCAAGTTGTTTGTACTCTTGCTTTCCATCTAAATAGTATGCATATGAAAGAACTTCGGCCCCAAGTAAATTTGCATTATGACAAACATCCATTTGGATATCTGTATAGCTGATGCAGGTTCCATTCTCATTCTTGTACCTTGGAAGGTCGTAGTATACATATCTTGCTGCACTTAGAATTAAAGATTTTATTTCATCATTTCTGGTAATTTGGTAATAATGAAATAAGCCCTTAACAATAAAAGCAGTGGAAACTACTGAAGGTGTGTTAGCTGGGACTAATTTTAGTGGACTCGCCCAATCAAAATTATATCCCCAGCATGCATTTTGATAGCCAGGTGATTTATTCTCTTTTAACCATTCAAAAAATTCTGAACAAAGATCAAGATACTTCTTGTCACCACTCAAATGATATTGCTTTGCAAAAGCGTTAATAAATAAACCAAATGCTTTGGGATTAATTTCTTTTTTAATACCTAATAATGGTCTTATATGAATAGGATTTCGTTTTTGTAATTGAGTGATGAGAATCGGAATCCATTTACCAAATTTTTTAAAGTTTATAGATGAGTTTAAAGAATCATATGGATCATACCCCTTAAACCGTTCATTTTCAATATATTTAAACAAATTATCTATAGATTTCTGAATAGTCATTTACAAAATGATTTTCCGGCCTTGAGCTAAACTCTCCAAAACTTTAAATGTAGCTAAACTGCTTATATACGCTTCTTCAAAGGAAATAGGGCATTTTGTTCCATCCCTAACAGATTTCAAAAACTCTTTTACCTCTGTTGAATGCCCTTTATCCTGACCTCTAAATTTATATTTCTTTTTATTTTTACTAAAGTACATAAGTGTTTTAAAATCATGTATTTGAGCTATATTCCCGCCACAAAAAATTTCAACTTCTTCTTTTGGGACAAATTTGTTTCCATTTGAATAATAATTAACTGAAGCTATACTTTTATTTTCCATTTCAAGATTGATGGATACAGTATTATTTAATTTATGGGGATCACTCAAGGCATTTGCATATACACTAACAATTTTACTACCTGACAAAAACATAGCCAAATCTATAAAGTGACAAACTTCACCCACGACCCTGCCCCCACCCACATGTATGTCATTCACCCAATGATCGACAGGTAATGCACCTGCATTTACTCTAATTTGTATTGATTTAGGCTGGTCCTTTTCGAAAAATGACATCACTTTTTTAACTGCAGGTGAAAATCGTCTATTAAATCCAACCATCACATGTTTTGCCGTACTATTTTCCAAAGCTTTCTCATATTCAAGTCGTATCTCTTCTAATTCTTCCAGATTTAAAGCCAGTGGTTTTTCTACAAAAACATGTTTATTATTCTTTATAGCTTGTATTACATTTTCTGCATGTAAATTATGGCGCGTAGTAATAAAAACCGTATTAATTACATCGTTTTTAAAAATCTCTTCAGAATCAGGAGTACAGAAACTAAAATTAAATTTATTGGCAATATGTCTGGCTGTTGTCCCACTTTTGGTCGTGATACCTATAAAGGTACACAATCCTTTCATATTTGGCAGTAACGATGCCTGTGCAAATGACCCTGCACCAATAAATGCAACATTAGGATAATTAGCTTCTACAGATACTGGAGCAAGATCAATCTTTCTTTTTAAGGTTTCTTCTTCCGAATACCTGATCAAAATACCTATGTACGATTCATTTTTTTGAAGTATCATGTCATATGCTTTCGGTGCTTCAGGAAGTGAAAAAGTATGGGTGATTAATGAACTAATATCTAAACGTTTAGCAGACAATAAATCAATGTAAGACTGCATGTTTCGTTTTTCAGTCCAACGAACATAACCTATCGGATAATCAATTCCCTTTTCTTCATAATTGGCATCGTATCGGCCAGGACCATAAGAGCATGACATTAGTAGTTCAAGCTCTTTTTGATAATAATTTTTTCGTGAAAAACCTGTAGGCACTGCACCAACTATTACTACTTTTGCTTTGTGCCGAGTAATAACACCCGCAAATTCAACTGGATCATTGGAAGATGTGGCTGCAGTAATGATGACTGCATCAGTCCCATAGCCATGCGTAAAGTGCATAATAGTATCTTCAATGTCATCATTATTACGATTAAAAACGTGTGAGACACCAGCTTGTTTAGATAACGCAATTTGTTCTTCAGATATGTCAATTCCAATGGGATGAATTCCTGAAGCTTCGAGTATTTTATAAGTTAGCTGTCCAAGTAGTCCCATTCCAACAATCAGGCAATTTTCACCCATTTTCAGATTGGCCTGACGGATCCCTTGAATTGCAATGGCCGCCAATGTTGAAAAAGCTGCTTGATCCAATGGGATTTCCTGTGGTATTTTCACACACAGATTAACTGGTACACTAACTATGTCAGCATGAGGTGCGCCACCACACGCGACTAAATCACCTACTTTAAAATCGTTTACATCTTCGGCTACTTCAATAACTTCGCCTGCTGTACTATAACCCAATGGTGAAGGAGCTTCGAGCTTGTTCATAACCATTTTGTAAGTAGGAATAAGCCCATTGGATTTAATCATTTCTATAACCTGTTTAACTTCCTTTTGCCTGCTCAATGCTTTGGCTAAATAGCCTTTTCTTGCATCGGTTACTGTTTTCCCCTCTGTTCCAGTACTAATTACAGAAAAATGATTCCTTACTAAAACATGTCGTTTTTGTAAAACGGGAAAAGGTACCTCGAGAATTTCCATAGTTCCGGATTTCAATTGCTGTGTAAGCTGATGCATTATTTTTGTATAATACTTAAAATTACCTTTATCCTGTGATCCCACGTATTCTCTTTAGCATATTGAATTCTGCGTTGAAACAAGTTGGATGTATTATCTTCATGAGCTTCAATAATCAAGTCTATGAAATCTTTATTATCTACTGAGCGATATACAAAATTGTCAGGAAACTGCCAATTGCGGATATTATGCAGATTAGTAACTACAACAGGGAGCCCTACTGCTAAATAGAGCCATAGTTTATTTGGGGTTCTACCGCTATTGATATCATCCAATGAATAGGGTGCGATCCCAACTGTACAGTTATTTAATTTTTGATACAGTTCATTTCCAGTTTCTATACCATGGTAAAAGAAGTTTGAAAATCTTTTAAAGTCATTTATTACTGATGGTTTTATAACACCAAAAAAGTGCAACTCTATATCAGAGTAATGACTCAGTATCTTTTTTATGATACTGATATCATTTTTTTTTCCAGCGAATCCAACCCAAGCAACTTTAATTTTACTTTTATTTTTAAAACTGAGTTTAATTCCATCGCCAATACTAGGTGCAGCCAATTTTATCAAATGTGCTTTTGAACTATACTTGGAAAATTTCTTTTTTAAAGATTCAGATGTAACAAAAATGAAATCAACCGACTTAGCCAACTTATTTTCAGTAAATTCAAAATATTTCCTTAAAAAAGGAATTCCATAACTCCTTAAATGATCATCATTACAGAAATAGATAACCATTCCAGGCCAATTTTTAGCAATCAAATGACATGTATGGTCAAAGACAATTAGAGGGTTATTCACATCCAAAGATTTAATTTGACCCAATTCTTTATACAGCCATTTTTGATATAGTTCATTGAATAACGGCAATCTAAATCTATAAATATTATCCAAATAATAATAAGGACTATATAGAACTAATTTATCGAATAATTTAACTTCATTTAAAGCAGGGAAGCCTCTATGGTTTGCCTCAATAAAAGATACCTCAAACAATTTCGATAAAGAGTTTGCCACCTGGTGCCTGGCTCTGGGTGGCTCATCCCATTTTGTTCTTGTCAGTATAGTAAATTTCATTCGATCATAACTCCTTGCATATAGTTTGGAATACTTGATATAATTCTAATTTTTATTTAATTACAATATACTATTCCATCCATATAAATAAGATTATTTTAAGTTTTTATCCATGCATCAATTAACACATTTATCTAATTTTATAGATCATTATATACATTATTTTATTTTTTATTATTTTATAATTTCTGAATGTATATTATTTTATATATTTTTATATTTATTAGTTAATATTCTTGATATTTTTATTTTATTATTTTTCACTATATAACTTACAGTGATAATTAGACCAGTTAATATCCATACATCTCTATTTCCAGAAATGTAACCACTCACCATCGCCGCCATTAGAAACATAACCCAAAGTGGAAAGATTATTTCCAAGCGATAATCTATTTCATTAGAATTTATAAGTCGGTAAAAAATAATGAAGCCAGATACCACAACTAAGAAAAATGAAACCAAACCAAAAATACCATATTCCAATACCATCTCCAGAAAGAGATTGTGAACATGAAACGATGCTTCACCTGTAAGATAATAAAAACCACCTGGCCCTAAACCCACTAATCCAATATTTGGAAGAGCATTCAGTACAATCACTATACGCCAATATCTCGGCATATTTTGATAATCTTCAAGAGCAAGAAACCTATCTACAATATCAAAATCAGCTACAGATAATAGTGCGATCGATATAAAAAAAATCACAAAAATTGCGAATATTATTCTATAAATATCTTTAGACTCCTTAATCTTAAATAAGAAATATGTCATTAATGCTATAACTGCAGCAAGGATGGGGCCTCTCGAACCTGCAAAGAAGATGATAAATAATGATATCAGCATCATAAAAATCATTTGAATTCGCTTTACATTCGAATTCAAATGAAAATAATATATTACAGATACGATGAATATCATCCCATACATCCTACCAAAAGTGATAGGATTTGTATCAGTCAGATCTTGTATTCCCCTCCTGTCAGAAAATGAAAGGTCAGTAATATTACTGACAAATAATAATATCAGAAACAATATAAAACCCCATATCAAGATACCTTTACCAAGATCCAGTAAAGTTTTTTCACGAGAAATAAATAGAGTTGCTAATAAAATGAGTGGCAATGTCTTAATTAAAAAAACTTCTACTATTTCATATCCCCATAAGTTTTTGATACCAAATATTGTATAATGCATTAGCATGCAGAAAAATACTAAAAATACACCTATAAATATTATATTAGTTGAGCAATATCTTAGTTTAGAAATTCTAAACTCTTTTTTAAAATTCATAAAAATAAATACAAGGACAACTAAGAAGTAAAATACGAACCGAACATTTGCAAATCCGATGTCAGTAAACAGAATTAGCGGTATTTCCTGGAAAAACAAAATATAAGCCAATACAACCCCTTGACTTTTAGAAAAAAAGTATATCAATAGTATTAAATGTATAATTAAAAGCAAAAGTGACATTGCAAAATAAACTTAGTGATTCATATTGATGAATGGTTTATTTTAATTTATTTATAAATAAATATATAAATATACCTGGTATACTTATGATTATTACTTAAATTTATTTATTAGTCATATAATATACTCATAATACATAATAATATAGTCTTTTCCCGGATAGAAAAATACTGGCTTCAAGTCTTTGAATACCTACTGTTATTTTTTAAATATCCTTGACAGCATACATATAATTCTCTCAGGTGCAATAGAATAGATTAACAGTGTAATAAAATGCAATATGTGACTACGGCTATGAAGACAATTATTTGTGATTAATTGAGTAAAATAATATTTAATCAATATATATTTTTTATCCTCTTTCCATAAATGAGCTTCTCCATCAAACCGCAAAGACAACATTCTTAACTTCATCAAATTTCCATCACGAAATAAATTTTTATTATCCCAATTATGCTCTTCAAATCGAATTTTTTTCTCAATAAAAATACTGTCGTTTTCAGCCAAATTCATCATCCTCTGACGTTTTTGTTTATTACAGAATTGAGATATTACAGCCCCTTTATTCTCACCGTGAATTCTGTATATTCCAAGTGCTTCATCAATCGCTTTGACAGGACCGAAAAATGGGATTTTCCTTTTAAGGTATGCGTCTGTGGGAAATTTATTCATATATGAATTACCATCGCCAAAAGTAGTGTTTTGAATTGGAAATAACTCTATCAATGCACGTCGTGAAAAAGCATTCCCACTGGTCGGTGGCGAATAATACTTACCGCAATTTACTATTTCTTTCCACACGTGTCCTTCAGAGAGTTTTTTGCTGAGAGCCGGACTATAGCCAATTACCTGACCTTGATTATCAATTTTTTTCAATCTATAGTGAACTTTAGATAATTCATTATTCCAAATAGAGACTACTTTCTCGGCTGCATTTATTTTTAAATAGTCATCAGCATCCAAAAAAATAATTATATCACCATTCGAAATTGCAAAACCGGCATTCGAGGCTTCAATCATTCCTTTATTGCGTTGATAAACTTTTTTTAAATTATTTCCGTAACTATCAATAATGTCCGTTGAATGGTCTGTAGATCCATCATCAACAACAATCGTTTCAACATTAGGATGTGTTTGGTTTAAAGCACTATCTATTGCACTCTTTAAAAACTCTGCATAATTATAATTAATTATTACTACTGACACTTTCATTCAGTGACTCTTTTAATTCATTTAAGTTAGTCTTGTCAAGAATGTCTGGGCCATTTTAACAGAGTGTAGAATATCATTTTCTGCGTTAAGAAAAAGTACCTCGACTCCTTTTTCCCTGAGATAGTCTGATGTGTAAACAACAAAATTGTTCCATTCCCGGCATAATATTATTAAATCATTAAAGGATCTGTGATCATGCAAAGAAATTTTCTTTTCTCTATTAAGTAGTCGATTTGCAGTAAGTTCATGATCTTCACATCTCAATGCAATCAACGCTTTTGGCAACGGCATTAAATCAAAGTATTTTTCAACATGATTTAAATCTTGTTGAGAATACAAAAGCATCAAAAAAGTTTTCTGAAGAAGCCCATCGTCAATTATATATGGATATTTAGAATCAGACTCCCTGATAAACTGTATCCTGGAATAAACGTTATATAGATGCCGTATGTATCGAAATCTGACCTCTCTGTTCAGATGGTCATAATCCATCATATTAATTAACTCCCAACTAAACGTTGCGAAATTTTGATGCTTTGTAATAAACCTGTTAGCCGCTTCTTTATTTTTATTCTCAAACCCTTGTTTAAAAAGACTGAATACATATCTAATCGTTTTAAAAGAAATTAATTTGGCAGGTCTTCTTTGACCTAAATTTTCATAAGGGTTCCAATAACAATTTCTTCCCCATTGTTTCATGAGAACATTATATAGAAATGTTTTTCCTGTACCAGGAGCACCAATTATTTCAATATAACCTGACATCTTATTTAATGGTAAGAATTATTACAAATTGATCTATCTATTAATTTTAAATTCATGTATATATGAATATATTTTATACTTATAAATTTTATACTTATTTAATATCCTTATTTTAAGACTCATTAAATGATTATATCTTCTATAGAATACAGTTCTGCCTATCACCATATTTTTAGCATTTGTCAATCTTTCTCCTGGGCTTCGATCAATAATAACTACTGCATCCGGGGCGACAAGAATTTCCTTCCCTGCCAACATAAATTCAATAAACAACGCCCTGTCTTCAGAAGTAACAAGATCAGGATCAAATCCTCCGATCGCGATAAATGATTCTCTCTTTACAACAATATTTTGACCTCCAATTCCCACGTTACTGTGTAAAATAACAGGATAGATATTGTCTACATTTTCTATACATTTATATTTTTTTTGTACTCCATCAACTACGATATCTTTTCGAGCTATAATTAAATCCGGTTTTTGTTCTGAAGAAAGGATCTTTTTTTTAATTTCGTTGAGATAATTTATATCCCATTTATCGTCATCATCGAGAAAAGCTACATAATCACCTTTGGCACTTTCCACACCAGAATTTCTTGCTTTACTTGCCCCCACTTTTGGTGGTAGTCGAATCAACCTTATATCATTCGATAATCCGTCAATTGAAACAGATTTAATACCATTATCTACAATTACGACCTCTGTTGGTTTGACTGTCTGAGAGTAGACGGACTTCAGACACTCTTTTAGCAAATCTGGTCGATCACAAGTCGGAATCACAACAGAGAT
>PWLF01000034.1 GCA_003559475.1 Bacteroidales bacterium | reverse complement strand
ATCAACATTTACTTTACCTATTACCGCCTTACCTTCAAATTCTTTTGATAATTCATCTACCACAGGTCCCACAATACGACATGGTCCACACCATTCAGCCCAAAAATCTACTAATACAGGCGCTTCTGCCTTTATTACTTTTTCTTCAAAGTTGCTGTCTGTTAATTCAAGTGCCATAATATTTTTAATTTTAATTAAAGTTAATAAATATATTTAGATTAAAAATCAAGTTCATTATTATTATAATGCAAACCTACAAAATTTTGTTGTTATAAATTCTAAAACAAAAAAAAAATTGCTTTGTTCAAGTATCTTGATTAAAAATATTATTTATTATCATCGTTTTTTTTAATTTTTATAGCATCAACACCATGATATGTAGCATAAAAATTATTCATCCAATTATCAGGATTTTCTGTTATATCAATAAAAAATATCGTTTTCGGCAGATCATGAACAGGGTCAACTGTTATTATTGACTTTCCTTTTTCTTTAGCTTTTTCTATCTTTTCTTTTCTTTCATACATTGAAGTATTATAATGATTAGCTTTAAAAATCAAATCATAAAAAGAACGAGGCAGATTACCTCCAAAATATATATCGCCGCCGGGTACTTTAACAAAAAAAGTCATTAATGAAATAAAAATAATAATTAAAAATGCTTTTAGTTTAACTCCTTTCAAAAAACTGAAAGATTTTATTATTTTTTTAGGCAAGTGGGTACGTGCTGCTATCAAAATCCAAATAAACCAAATTAGCCAAAAGGGAGACAAAAAATTATAAATACGTAGTGGTAAATTGATTCCCATACTCAAGGCAGGCACAAAAAATAAGCATAGAAAAAATAATTGACCGAAAATAATTACAAATAAAGGATGGATATTTAAAAATTTTTGAATTTTGTAATCAAATTCGCTATTTTTCAAAACAGGAAATATTAAAAAAGCAGCTAACCATAAAGTTATATTTTGTAAATGAATTAAATTTAATTTAGCTAATGATTCAAAAGAAATCCATACTGCTTTTTTTATTTTAAATGCTTCAGGAAAAAATACTACTCTTTCATAATTTCCGGGAGATCCTATCAATATAAGAAACCCAACGCCCAAAAAAAATAACAGTAATACATCAAATAATATCAAACGTTTTCTTATTTTAGTTATAAAATGAACGATTACTATAATTAGAGTTATAATAGCCGTAATCTTATTAAAACCAACAATAAAAAAAACTAAAAGCAAACTCAGAATTTTAAATGCAATTTTGTTTTCTTGCTTTAAAATACAACCCTGTAAAAAAAACAATAAGGCTAATGGTATTGAATAAACTAAACTTCCGGACATCCAGTATAAACTTTCAGATATTCCCGGCATGATTTGAAGATACATTAAAGTAAAAAAAAGAGAAATTATCACGATTAACTTAATATCTTTTTTATTTTGCAAAATAGTATACCAAAACGAAAAAAAGCTTAAATAAAGCAAAGCAAAAACAACAAAAAGTATTAAGCGATACGCAAAAAGATTATTAACAGCAAATGGAGTAATAGTTGACAACAATATTGAACTATACCTACCGGACCAACTATAATATAAGCTATATGCAACTTCCCAAACATTCTTCGACTCTTTAACCATTTGGTAAAAAACCGCATAATCGTCACTTGAAGGCCAAACATAAAAGAATAAAAAAACAAATGGTATTATTAAAAAGCCCTGTATAACTATTAAATATTTTTTTATGATATTGCTCATTTTATGATAACTTATCAGAATTTATAATATAACAAAATAATATATTTGCAAAACTAAACTCTTTAACTTTATCTCCTGCGGTTAATTTAAGAATTGTATTTTCATTAATAACGGTAAAGATACACCAAAAAAATATGAGGACAAATATGATACTTAAAATAAATCCTATTAAATACCAGCTTTTGGTTTGATTTAAAATTGTATTTTTGAAAGTTTTTTAAACAGTTTTAGTATCAAAAAAAAATATAATGTGTGGAATTGCAGGATTTGTTTGCACAAATAATGAGCTTAGCAAGCAGGATTTAATAAGATTTAATGATATACAATCTCATAGAGGCCCTGATTTTCAAAACATTTTCTTTGATGGATTTGCAGGACTAAGCCATCAAAGATTGAAAATTCTTGATATGAGCAATAATGGCAATCAGCCAATGGAATCTCATTGTAAGCGTTATATTATGGTTTACAATGGTGAAGTATATAATTATAAATACATATTAAAAGAGATTCAAAAAATTGATATAAATTTTGAACCTGTCAGTAAATCTGATACAGAAATAATATTACAGGCATTCGTTATTTGGGGTCATGATTTTATAAATAAATTAAATGGAATGTTTGCTATAGCTATATATGATAAACAAAGCAAAGATTTACATTTATTCCGAGACCGAATGGGAGTTAAGCCTCTTTATTATTTTTATAAATCAAATGTTTTGGCTTTTTCTTCTGAACTAAAAACATTAGCAAAAACGCCTACCATCAGAAAACAGCTTACTAAAAATAATAAAGCAATAAACCAATATATGCATTACGGATATATACCATCTCCTAATAGCATATACAACGAGATAAAAAAATTAAAGCCGGGTTATTGTGCTACTTTTTCCGAAAATGGCACAAAATTTAATACTTATCGTTGGTGGAATATTGAAAAAATTATTAAAAAAGAAACGATTAAAGATGAAAAAGTAGCTCTTGCAAAGCTTAAGAATCTTGTCGAAGATTCTGTTAAATTAAGGCTTGGAACGGATGTTCCTTTTGGCACTTTTTTAAGTGGAGGTATTGATTCGAGTTTAATAACATCAATAGCTCAAAAATATAGTGATATCCCAATAAATACCTTTAGTGTTTCTTTTCCCGATAAAAAATTTAATGAAGCAAAATATGCAAAAAATATTGCATCTTATCTTAAAACTAAGCATTATGAATTTGAATTAACACATAAAGAAGCAGCAGATTTAATGCATACTTTAATTGATATTTATGATGAGCCTTTTGCTGATTAATCATCAATACCAACATTATTTATTTCAAAATTGGCTTCCAATACTGTAAAAACCGTATTTTCCGGTGATGGAGGGGATGAGTTATTTATGGGTTATGGAGCTTATAACTGGGCTAAAAGATTGTCATATCCCGGGGTTTCAATATTAAAAACTCCGGCTTCAAATATTCTGAAATTAGGAAATAACCGAATGAAAAGAGTTGCCAACTTGTTTGATTATAAAGATAAAAAAAGCCTTGAATCTCATATTTTTTCTCAAGAACAAAATCTCTTTTCGATAAAAGAAATAGCTTCAGTATTAAATCATGATTTAATTGAAAATTTTAATAATACCTTTTCTTTTAATAATATTTCACGCTCATTAAGCAGCTCTGAAAAACAAGCGCTGTTCGATTTAAAATATTATTTACCTGACGATTTATTAGTTAAAGTTGACCGAGCAAGTATGAGATTTGGACTAGAAGCCAGAGAACCTTTGCTGGATTACAAATTAGTTGAATTTGCATTAAATCTTAATGAAAAATTGAAAACTAAAAATAGTGTTCAAAAATATTTATTACGAGAACTCACAGAAGAATATTTGCCTAAAAAATTAATTGACCATCCAAAACAAGGATTCTCAATGCCTCTTAACAAATGGATGAAAAGAGAATTTAAACCTTTAACTGATGAAATGCTTAGTAAAGAATGCATTGACAAGCATAAAATATTTAATTTCAATTATGTAAACAAAATCAAAAAAAGCTTTTATGAAGATAATAATAACTACTTATACAATCGTCTTTGGCAAATTATGATCATGCAAATGTGGCATGAAAAGACATAAGCTAATTTTTTTGTAAATTTGCTAACAAAACACATGTCATGCAACATGCAAATATATGGACAAAATCATTAGCTCCGGATATTTTGGATTTTGTATTAATATTCTTTTATTTATCTTTAATATTTTTTATATCACAATATATAAGGAAAAGGAATATTGAAAAGAATCCTGAATACCGCTTTTATACAACAGGATTATTTGTTAGTATTTTTGGTGCTGTAGTTTTAGGTATAGTCTATACCGTTTTTTATTCAGGTGGAGATACAACCGGCTACTTTCGCAGTTCATTAGCTATGGTAAATCTTTTATTCCAAGATCCTGTGGCGTATTTTAGAATTCTTTTCGGAGATTTAAGTCCTGAAGCTATAAGTTCATTTTCTTCTCAAACCGGACGACCATGGTACACACATGATAGAGGATCATTTGCTGTAGTTCGTATAACCAGTATATTTTCCTTTTTCGGAGCTAAAAACTATTACACAACAAGTATATTGTTCGTTTGGTTTTTTTATTCGGGGTGTTGGAAATTATATAGCCTTTTTTGTCATTTTTATAAAGACTATTATAAACAAATTGCCATAGCCGTTTTATTTTTTCCATCCGTAGTTTTTTGGGGTTCCGGCATTTTAAAAGATAGTATTGTTCTATCTGCTATGGGTTGGTTTATATACTCAATATATTTTTTGTTATGGGAGAAAAAAAATAAATTATTAAATTTAATAATAGTAATAATTTCCGGTTATTTTTTAATATTGATAAAGCCGTATATTTTTGTTGCTTTATTGCCGGCAATTTCAATATGGGCAAGTTGGACATATATTATTAAGATTAAAAACAGAGTTGTTCGCTGGATTATTTCACCGTTATTATTATTAATTTTTAGTTTAATTAGCATATCCGTTATGTTCTTTTTCCAAGAAAGTTTAGGGTCTTATGGCACTATTGATGGAATATTACAAAAAGCAATAATAACTTATGAAGATCACATTAGATATGAACAATACGGAACTCATTTTTATGATCTTGGAGAATTTGATGGTACTTTGATTAACTTTATATCTAAAGCTCCTAAAGCATTAATAGCCAGCCTATTCAGACCATTTTTATGGGAATCCAGAAGTATTCTTATGCTTTTTTCAGGTATAGAGAATTTTTTAATTCTTTCTTTTTTGATTTTGCTTTTTTTAAAAAGGGGTATTATAAAATTCTTTAGTACAATTGCTAAAGAACCATTTATAGTATTTTCAATAGTTTTTACTTTAATTTTTGCTTTTGCTATAGGCGTTACATCCGGAAATTTCGGAGCTCTTGTCAGATTAAAAATTCCTATGATACCATTTTTTATCGGCTCTTTAATAATTATTTATTTTAAATTAAAAAAACCCAATCATATTAAAACAAACCAATCCGACTTCATGTAACTTTAGCATATCAAATAATGTATAAATATTAATAATAAGTTATTGCGTTTTAAAATTAGTGTAAATATCATCAAATAAGCTGTCAAAATCATAATGTAATGGTATTATAATGTAAAAATAGCATTTAAGATGAAAGATAAAACCAAACAATTAAAAAAGGATTTAAATAAAATAAAAATTTTTTTAGAAAAAGATATTTGGCGAATTCCATTAAAAGAATTATCTCCAAAAAAATCTTTTTTAATAAAGCAATTACGAATTTTACTTATAGCCTTTAGAGGATTTAATGAAGATAAAGTACGTTTACAGGCATCAGCACTAACTTATTATACATTATTATCAATAATACCTGTTATTGCCATGGGTTTCGGTATAGCACAAGGGTTTGGACTTGAAGCATATCTGGAAAGACAATTAGAAGAAGCTTTCGCAGGAAGAGAAGAAGTTTTCGTTTGGATAACTGAGTTTTCTCATTCTTTACTTGATAAAGCTCAAGGAGGAATTATTGCCGGAGCAGGTATGATAATACTTTTATTTACTGTAATGAAAGTAATGAACAACATAGAAAAATCATTCAATAGTATTTGGCAAATAAGCAAGCCACGTCCATGGTCAAGAAAATTCAGTGATTACTTTTCTATGATGTTTATAGCACCAATATTTTTAATATTAGCAGGTAGTGCTACAGTATTTTTAACTACTCAGATAGAAATAATAACTAAAAATTTTGCTTTATTAGGTTTTATCAGCCCTGTATTATTGTTTTTAGTTCAACTAATCCCTTATACTCTTATATGGATTATGCTGACAATAGTATACATGGTTATGCCCAACACAAATGTCAAGTTCTCATCCGCATTGATAGCAGGAATAGTTGCAGGTACTTTATTCCAATTAACACAATGGGGCTATATTCATTTTCAAATAGGTGTTTCAAAATATAATGCAATATACGGTAGCTTTGCTGCTTTCCCTTTATTACTTATATGGATGCAAATAAGTTGGCTGATAATATTATTTGGAGCAGAAATTTCGTTTGCGAATCAAAATGTTCAGCATTATGAGTTTGAATCTGAATCATTAAATATTAGTCCGCATTGCGAAAAAATTATGTCTCTTTACGTTTTAAATCTACTTGTGAAGAATTTTCATAATGAAAAACCTCCTTTAACTTCGTGGGAAATTTCAAGTAATCTAAATATTCCAAATAAGTTAATAAGAAAAATATTACATAATCTGACAAAAACAGGGTTAATTGTTGAAGCAAAAGGTCATTATGCTAAAGAAATCCGATATCAGCCGGGAATTGATATAAATAAAATTTCCATTTCTTATGCTATAGAAAAGCTGGAAAAACATGGTTATAATCAATTAATGGCTAAACCATCAAAAATTCTTATGACTTTAACAGATACTTTAGAGTCTTTTAACAATTCCATGAAGAAAAGCAACAAAAATATTCTTTTAAAAGATCTTTAGTTTTTTAAAACCCTTATATTTTTATAGTAATACCTGTAAAAAATAAACAAAATAATGGTTGTCATAATTATGCTAAGAACAATATAGACGGGCGCTATTGCTGCTTCACCTACTTTATCATAATCTACATCCCAATATTTGTTATGAATTAAATAATAAGAAATTATAGCCATTGCATTATTTGCAAAATGCGCAAAAATTGGTATCCATATATTTCCCGACCATACAAACATATATCCAAGAATAGCTCCTAAAAACAAACGTGGTAAAAAGCCATAAAACTGCAAATGCATAGCACTGAACAATATAGCCGAAACCCACACGGCAATATGAATGTTTTTTGTCCATTGATTAAATAATCTTAAAACTATTCCGCGAAATACTAACTCCTCTCCTATCGCCGGTATAATTGCTATCATAAAAATATTAAACATTAAACCCCCAATAGTGCTAACACTTAAAAATCTTTCAGTTACTTCCATTGCGCTTTCTTCCGTTCGCTTCATCCACTCTTCAATATTACTCATCGAGTCCGGCAAAGTCAACCTGGAATTAATTTCTATAAAATAGTTTATTAAAGGAACTGCATTTATAATTAATAATACTGATAATAAAAAATATAAAATATTGATCCTTTTATTTAATCCAAAATATTTAACAATATTACCTCCTACCAGCCAAGCAAAAATCAATGAAGGAATAATAAACAAACCAAAATGACTAATGGTTTGCATATACTTTAATATATTCAAGCCCTTTTCATCTGAAAAATCAAAACCGCTTAAGATAGAACCTATCCCATCATCAGAGAGAAAAGGAATAAGTGCCAGTGAACCTATAAGAGTTACAACAATAAAAGATAAAAATGCTATCGCTAATAACATTAAAAACTTTGCAAATGGATGTAAATCTTTAAAAAATCCTATTTCTTTCATTCTTCTATTATATTTTTATAGTTAATATAAAAGTTGAGTAATATTACAATTAAAAGTGCATCAAAGATATTAAAAACACCGTTATTTTTTATATAAAACCGCTTTGGTTAATTTATTTTTATTGAAAAACTGAATATTTTTATTAATTTTATTCATTAAAGTATTTTACATAATAAATAAAATTTATGATTATACTATGAAGAGACTATTTACAGGCATAAAGATTAAACAAAGTGATAAAATTTATAATGTATTAGATGAATTTAATTCAACCCTTGCCGGCGAACAAATCAATTGGGTTAAGAAAGAAAATCTTCATATAACTTTAAAATTTTTCGGAAATACTCCAATAAAAGAAATACCTGTTATAAAGCAATCTTTACAGACCGTAGCAAATAATTGTGACTCTTTTCAAATATCAATTAATGGTTGTGGCACTTTCGGAAGTTCAAAATTTCCAAGAGTTATTTGGTTAGGAATAAATCCTGAGCCAAAACTTATTTCTCTTTACAAAAATTTAAACGAAACTCTTGCCGAAAAAGGATATGAACAGGAAAACAGGAATTTTTCACCGCATTTAACACTGGGAAGAATTAAACATATAAATAATAAACATGTTCTTGATTCTTTAATAAATAAATACCAAGATGAACTGTTTCTTATTCAAGATATTTTCGAATTTTGTCTTTTTGAATCAATTTTGGAAAAAAACGGACCTAAATATAGAGTCTTGGAAACATTTAATTTAAAATAGTTATAGAAAATAAAATTATGATAGAAGATAGTATAATACGACTTTTTAATAAAGTTATGCAAGAAAATGGCATTAAGAGTCATTCTATAGAAAATGTTTCTTACGTCGGCGGTGGCGATATAAATAATAGCATCAAAATTGAGACTATGAAAGGAAAATATTTTTTAAAATACAACGATGCCGATTTATATCCTGAAATGTTTGAAAAAGAGGCGAAAGGACTAAATCTCTTAAAAAGTTCAGGACAGATTAATGTGCCAAATGTTATTGGTTATGCCGAAGACGAAAAAAATAGCATACTTGTATTAGAATATATAGAAAGCTCTTTACAATCTTCCAGTTTTTTTAAAGATTTCGGACAATCATTAGCAAAAATGCACAACTGTTCTGGAAATTCTTTTGGACTAGACCATGATAATTACATTGGAAATTTGAAACAAAGTAATAAAACTCATGATAATTGGATTGATTTTTTTGTTTGTGAAAGACTTGAAAAGCAAATATCATTAGCTAAGAATAATAACCTTATTGATAACACAACAATAAAAAAATTCCAAAATCTTTACAATTATTTAAATGATTTTTTTCCAATAGAAAAACCTTCTCTGTTGCATGGAGATTTATGGAGTGGAAATTTTATGATATCATCTGATGGTAAAGCATGCATTATTGATCCTGCGGTATATTACGGGCATCGTTTAATGGACTTAGGCATGTCAAAACTTTTTGGTGGGTTTGATAAATCATTTTACGATGCATACAATGAAATATATGAGCTTGAAAATAATTGGTTAGAAGCTATTGAAATTTGTAATTTATACCCTTTGATGGTACATGTTAATATCTTTGGTGCGGGATATTTAAATTCCGTTAAATCTATACTAAGATCTTTTTAATTTTTTTCAAACATTTTAGCATAAGATTTTGAATTCATTTGGGGTATAGCTCTTCTCTTTCCCCATAATTTCTTCATTATAATTTTAAATCCCATTTTTTTTAAATTAAAAGGAAAGCCATCAATTAACTTTCTGTTTTTCATTGCTTTTTTCCAAGCTAACATTGACACTTTTTCAATTTTGGGATTATAGCCATTACTAACAGAAATATTCCTGTTATATAATAACAATTTTGGAATATCAATTTTAACGGGACAAACATCTTTACAGCTTCCACACAAAGAAGATGCATAACTCAAATGTTTATAATTTTTTAAATTTTTCATTAAAGGAGATATAACAGATCCTATAGGACCGGAATAAACAGTATTATATGAATGACCTCCGATATTACGATAAACCGGACAAGCATTTAAGCAAGCTCCGCATCTTATACAAGACAATGCATTTCTTTGAGGAATTTGATTTAAAACATTTGTTCTTCCATTATCTAACAAAATAACATACATTTTATTTAAACTCAACTCTTTATCTTTTTCTTTTTCCGGACTTACAATAGAATTATAAACTGATAAATTTTGTCCTGTGCCATGTGCAGATAAAAGAGGAAGAAATAAGCTCAAATCTTTTATTGAAGGGATTAATTTTTCAATACCTGCAATAACTACATGAATTTTTGGCCATGATAATGACATTACTCCATTCCCTTCATTTTCAGTTAAAGATATACCACCAATATCAGATATTAAGAAATTTGCTCCTGTAACAGCAGCATCAGCTTTTAAAAATTTCTCCCTTAAAATTTTTCTTGTAAATAAGGTTATTTCCTCCGGTTTACTATCGGCAGGTAAATCAAATTTGTTTTTATATATTCCGGCTACATCTTTTGAAGAAAGATGCATTGCAGGAGTAACTATATGATAAGGTTTGTCATTAGATATCTGAACAATAAATTCACCTAAATCTGTTTCAACCGCTTCAACACCGTTAGCTTCCAAAAAAGTCAATAATTCAATTTCCTCTGTGGTCATTGATTTAGACTTTACAACTGATTTAACATCATTATCTTTAAAAATATTAATTAAACTCTCTAAAGCTTCGTTTTTATCATTAGCCCATATTACTTTTCCTCCTTTTAAAGAAAAATTTTTTTCAAACTCCAAAAGATATTTATCAAGATTATTAATTACTTGTTTTTTAATATTTTCAGCTTTTGCTTTTGCATTTTCAAGATCAGGAAATGTTTCTAATCTTTTATCAAAAGAAGATTTATATTGAGAAATATTATAATTAATAGTCTTACGATGTTTTAAATCGAAAGCCTTTTTATTAGAATCATAATTAAAAGTTGACTGTAAATTTTTCATTTAAGTTAATTTACTATTTATAACTCTTTTCTTTTTTAAATTTATCGAGGGCAAATTTTATTTACTCTTCTTTTATGCCTTCCTCCTTCAAATTCGGTATTTAAAAAGGTATTGATAATATTTTCAGCTTCTTGTAAATCAATAAACCTGGCAGGTAAAGCCAAAATATTTGCATCATTATGAAGCCTTGCCAATTTAGCTATTTGAGAATTCCAACACAATGCTGACCGAACATTTGGATATTTGTTAACCGTAATATTAACACCATTACCACTTCCACATATTATTATTGCAATATCGCAATCTTTATTCTCAATACTTTTAGCAACAAGATGAGCATAATCAGGGTAGTCAACAGCTTCATTTGAATCAGTACCAAAATCCGTAACCAAATAATTCTTATTATTGTTTAATTTGTTTTTAACAAACTCTTTCATATCAAAGCCAGCATGATCAGACCCTACAGCGATTTTAATTTTAGATTTTTCCATTGTTAATATCTTATTTAAAATTTTCAAAGAATACAAAAATATCAATTTATCATATTATTTTAAAAATTAAATAGTTATAATTATAAAAATAATAAATTTATATATATTAATTTAATCATTAAGTATTGAAACTAAGTAAGATAAATTTTTTCACAAACCATTGTTAATAAAGAGTTATCAACTACTTAAAATTAATTAAAAAAAAGTTTGTAATAATTATTTCATGTTTTTATAAATATTTTTCCCAAATTTGCAAATTAAATCCAATTAAATTTTAATCATTTTCAAACATATTTATTAACCAAAATTTTTATAAAAACATTAAAAAAAAATAAACAAATTAATATTGAAAGCCTAAAATTACTATTGTTAATAATTTAAAAAAAAGACTGATTATTAATTATTTAAAACAATTAAAGTTGTTTATTTGTTGTTAATTAAAAGTAATAAATAAAAAAGACAAATTTTTTAATATTTTATTTTTAACACAATTAACAATAATAATAACAATAAAACATTTTTTTAAAAAAATATAATAATATTAATGTGTTATGTTTAAAGAAAATCAATTGACAAAAGAAATTATAAATTTAAAAAATAAAAAAAATGCTATAATATTAGCACATTATTATCAATTACCTGAAATACAAGATATAGCTGATTATGTTGGTGATAGTTTGCAATTAGCAAAATTATCCTTAAATAACAATGCAAATATAATTATTTTTTGCGGTGTTCATTTTATGGCAGAAACCGCAAAAATATTATCACCTGAAAAAAAAGTGCTTTTACCGGATTTAGAAGCCGGATGTTCTTTAGCTGATTCATGTCCGCAAGATAAGTTTAAAAAATTTATAGATGCACATAAAGATTATAAAGTAATAAGTTACATAAATTGTACTGCAGAGACCAAAGCATTATCCGATATTATTTGTACATCAAGTAATGCAAAAGAAATAGTAGAGAGTTTTCCAAGAGATCAAAAATTAATATTTGCACCTGATAAAAATTTAGGAGCATATATAAATTCAATTACAAATAGGTCAATGAAATTGTGGGACGGCGTATGTGAAGTACATGATATATTAAGAGCTGAAAGAATCATGAAATTAATAGAAGACAATCCTGATGCTAAATTTATTGCTCATCCTGAATGTCAGGATAATGTCTTGAAATTAGCTGATTTTGTTGGTTCTACGTCTTCCATGATTAAATATACCAGGGAAAGTTCAGCAAAAAAGTTCATTATTGCTACAGAAACTGGAATTGTGCACAAAATGAAGCATGAATCACCGGAAAAAGAGTTTATAATTGTACCATCTGACGAAACATGTAATTGCAATGATTGCCCTGATATGAAAAAGATTACTTTAGAAAAAATATATAATACTTTGAAATATGAAAATAATGAAATATATTTGAACCGCAATTTGATAAATGAAGCATCAAAACCTTTAAAAAGAATGTTAAAAATTAGTTAAAAAGAGGGGGTTTATCAAATTTCAGTGAAACACGTAAAAATATCAGGTTTATTCCTTCGTTTTACAAGCACAAATAATATTATTAGTCTATAAAAAGACTTTATAAATTATAATTTAAAAAAAAATTAAAACCAAAACTTAATTTAAATTAATAAAAATATGGCAAAAAACAAGATTTTAGTAGTAGAAGATGAAAGGTTAGTAGCAAAAGATATCGCAGATACAATTAAAAATATCGGATATAACGTTACAGCTACAGTAAACAGAGGTGATAAAGCAATTGAAGAAATTGAACAAAATCGCCCTGATTTAGTAATAATGGATGTTAAGTTAAAAGGGAAGATGACTGGAATTGATACAGCGAAAGAGATTAAAGAGCGTTTTAATATTCCTGTAATATTCCTTTCAGCTTATTCAGATCGTGAGACATTATCAAAAGCTAAATTAGCAGAACCTTATGGTTATTTATTAAAACCTTTCAAAGAAAAGGAATTATTAACTAACATTGAAACAGCTATATATAAAGCTGAAAAGGATCATGAGTTAATGAAAGAGAAAGAATTGTATAGTTCATTAGTTCAAAACAAGAATGGAGATACTCAGGATTCAATTTTTGTAAGAGCAGATTATAGATTAAATAAAATTAATTTTAAAGATATTTTATATGTCGAAGCTCTTAAAGATTATGTTGTAATAACGACTACAGATAATAGTTATACAACACATACTACAATGAAAGAAATGGTAAGAATTCTACCAAAAAAGAATTTTGTTAGAATTCATAGATCTTTTATTGTAAATATTAGTAAAATATATTCAATAAAGTATCCGGATTTGGTAATAGAAGATCAAATGAAAGTATTACCAATCGGAGGATTATACAGAAAAGAATTGTATAGTACATTAAATATGATATAAGATTTAGTCTGCAACTTCTTATTAAAAAAAGGATGTTTGAAATTTCAAACATCCTTTTTTTATTTTAAGCGAATTTAGTATAAATTTGCATAGATTAAAAAACCAAATTATTAAGTAATAAACATATATATATTAAATAATTTTGAATTGTTTCACGTGAAACAAAATTAATATGTTTAGTAAATTTGATACCATAGTTATTGGAGCAGGTCATGCCGGATGTGAAGCAGCTATGTCAGCCGCAAAATTAGGTTCTCGTGTGTTATTAATAACCATGAGTTTGAATAAAATTGGTTATCTATCTTGTAATCCTGCAATGGGAGGAATAGGAAAAGGGCAAATTTTACGGGAAATTGATGCTTTAGGAGGAAATTCAGGTATTATTTCCGATTTATCAACTATTCAATTTAGAATGCTAAATAAAAGTAAAGGGCCCGCTATGTGGAGTCCTAGAGCACAAATTGACAGAAGCAAGTTTTGCCTTAATTGGAAGAATTTTATTGAAAAAAATGAAAATATTAGTTTGTGGGAGGATGAAGTAACAGATATTATTTTTAAAAATAAAAAGTTTTTTTCAGTTAATACAAAATTAGGTATTACTTTTTCAGCCTATAATTGTATAATAACTAGCGGAACTTTTTTGAACGGAAAAATATTTATTGGAAAAAACAGTTTTTCAGGTGGTCGGCTTGGAGAAAAATCGGTTGATTCATTTACAAACTCTTTAAATAAAGTTGGAATTAAAAGTGATAAATTAAAGACCGGTACATCTGTTAGAATAGATGGTAGGACAATTGATTTTAGTAAAATGATTGAACAGAAAGGGGATGACCATCTCAAGAGGTTTTCTTTTGACAATATAAAAAATAATAATATTCAAAAGAGTTGTTTTTTAACTTATACCAATCAAATTGTACATGATATACTAAAATCAGGAATTAAAGATTCACCATTATATCAAGGAATGATTAAAGGTCAGGGCCCCCGATATTGCCCTTCAATAGAAGATAAATTGGTTAAATTTGAGGATCGCGACAAACATCAAATTTTTCTAGAACCTGAAGGTGAAGAAACCTACGAATATTACATAAATGGATTTTCATCAAGTCTTCCATTAAATATTCAATATAAAGCCTTAAAAAATATCGCAGGGTTAGAAAATGCACATATTATCAGACCGGGATATGGAATTGAATATGATTATTTTTGTCCGACTCAATTATATCATTCGTTAGAATCAAAAATAGTAGAAAATCTCTATTTTGCCGGACAAGTTAATGGAACAACCGGATATGAAGAGGCTGCTTGTCAGGGATTAATTGCAGGAATTAATTCAAACAGAAAAATTAATGGATTAGACCCGATTATATTAAAACGGTCAGAAGCATATATAGGTGTATTAATTGATGATCTTGTAACTAAAGGAACACAAGAACCATACAGAATGTTTACCAGTAGAGCTGAATATAGAATTTTATTACGTCAGGATAATGCTGATATTAGATTAACGGAAAAAGGATATAAAATTGGTTTAATTAATGAACAACGATATGTTAATATTAATGACAAATTAAATGCAATTAATTCAATAAATCAATATTTAGAGAAGTATAAAATTGACCCAAATAATAGCATAGAAAATGACTTATTAAAATTTTTGAATGTTGAAAATATTGATAAGAAAGTTTCAATAAAACAATTAATAAAAAGACCAAACGTATTTTTAATTGATTTTTTTAAAAAACATAAACAAACTAAAGAGTTTATAAAAACCTTAAAATTAGGGTATATTGAAGAAGAGACGATTGAAGAAGTAGAAATTTTAATTAAGTATGAAGGATATATTAATAAAGAAAAAGAAATGGTAAAAAAAATACAAAATTTAGAAAATTTATCATTAGGTACTAAAATTGATTTTTCAAAAATTAAAGGATTATCACATGAAGCGAGACAAAAGTTATCTGAGATTAAACCTTTAAATATAGGACAGGCAAGTAGAATAAGCGGAATTTCTCCGGCAGATATAGCAGTATTATTGGCATACTTAAAGAGATAAAAAAATGTTTCACGTGAAACAATTCAAAAAATTTTAAAAGTGAAAGAAAATAAAAAGTGTATATTTTGCGAAAAGGATTTATCTATTTATAAAGATAAAATTGAAGATTTTTTAGTTTCAAACGAAACATTTTCATTAAAAATTTGTGAATCTTGTGGAGTGCTTTATACTTCACCTTTTCCTGCTAAAAATAAAATTAATGAATATTATAAATCTGATCAATACTTATCTCATTCGGAAAAACCAAAATCACCGTTTGAAAAGTTATATTTTTTAATCAGAAATTTTAATATAAAACTAAAATATCGAATAATTAAAAAATATAAGAAAAAAATTGAGTATTTATTGGATTATGGCTGCGGTACAGGCGAATTTTTATCGTTTTGCGCGAATAAAAAAATGATTTGTGTTGGCTATGAACCGGAAGAAAATGCACGAAAAATTGCAAATAAAAAAAGCAGTAAATTTTTATCAATGCTTAATGATAAAAATATAATTAAAGAGAATTATTACAAAAAATTTGATGTAGTTACTTTGTGGCATGTATTAGAACATATTTATGAGTTAGAGGAAATAATGGCTTTAATAAAAAATGCTCTAAATCAAAATGGTATATTGTTTATAGCATTACCAAATTATGAATCTTACGACGCAAAGTTTTATGGGAATAGATGGGCAGGATATGATGTGCCTCGCCACTTATATCATTTTAATTATTCTGCCGTTAAAAACCTTGCAAAAAATAATAATCTTAAAATTATAAAAATAAAACCATTGATTTTTGATAGTTTTTTTGTATCATTGCTAAGTGAAAAGAATTTGAAAAACCCATTTTATTTAATCAGAGGTTTTTTTATAGGATTTATATCTAATTTAGCCGGATTTCTTAAAATTAAACCATATTCAAGTCAAATTTATATTATTAAAAAACAATAAACTTTTTTTATAATGATTAATCTATTTTTTTCAACATTAGATGAAACAATCACATATCTTTTAGAATATATAGGTATAACTGGAGAGCCTTTATATTATGCTAAAGCTATAGTGGCAGTTTTAATAATTTTCATATTTGCTTTTATAGCAAATTGGATTGCAAAAAATATTATACTCGTTTTTGTCTGGAAATTTATCGGGAAAAGTAAAAATAAATGGCTTAAATTTTTAGTAAAAAATAAGTTTTTTAAAAGACTTTCTCATATTGCACCTGTAATATTTATTTATTTGTTAGGACCAATTATTCTGGATAAATATGAAAAACTTGCCGAATTAACATATCTAGTTACAAATATTTATGTTATAGTAGCAGTATGGCTTATTATTTACTCTTTTATTAATGTTTTATCAGATATTTATAATACTCTTGAGGTAGCGAAAGCCAGACCAATAAAAGGTTATATACAAGTTTTTAAGATAATTGTAGGAATAATTGCAGCAATATTGATTATATCGTTATTGCTTGGTCAATCTCCACTTGTTATGCTTACAGGATTAGGTGCAATGACAGCCGTTTTAATGCTGGTTTTTAGAGATACAATATTAGGTTTTGTTGGTGGATTGCAAGTTACAGCAAACGATCTTGTTAGAATCGGTGATTGGATAGAAATGCCAAAATATGGGGCTGACGGGGATGTTGTTGATATTACATTACATGCAGTTTCTGTGCAGAATTGGGATAGAACGATATCAGTTATTCCAACTTATTCATTAGCTTCAGAAGGATTTAAAAATTGGAGAGGAATGGTAAGTACAGGAGGAAGAAGAATTATGAGATCAGTATATATTGATATGAAAAGTATAAAATTTTGCAATAATACACAACTTGAAAAATTTGAGAATGTCGCATACTTGAAAGATTATATTAAAAGTCGAAAAAAAGAAATTCAAGAGTATAATAAAAATCATAATTACGATGATTCTAATTTGGTAAACGGAAGAAGAATGACAAATATTGGTGTTTTTAGAGCATATATTACAAATTATCTTGCAAATCACCCGTCAGTTAAAACAGATTTACTATATATGGTTCGTCAACTACAACCTAATGAAAAAGGATTGCCTTTAGAAGTATATTGCTTTGCTAATACAACGGAATGGGCAATTTATGAAAGAATTCAGGCTGATATATTTGATCATATTTTCTCTGTTATTCCTTTCTTTGACTTAGATATATACCAACTTCCTTCAGACATTAATGTTAAATTAGGTGATAAAAAAATGAATATGTTGAATGACCAAAATGATGATTAATTATTTTTTTACCAACCCAACCGGTAATTCCCCGAGATTTCTCACTCCGCTACCGCTTCCTTACTAATGACAAACATTACGTAACATGTTGTATATCAGAAATATGGCGCTGCAGCTCTTTTGAAGGAACTAATTACAATTTTTTTGTCATTCCGCATCGGCGACCCTTTTCCGGGTCTAATAATTCGAAATGACCGGATTGCCTGATAGTAGAGGGGAGGGGGATGCGGCGAAGCCGCATCCCCCTCCATTCCTTCATCATCACAAAGCAGGTCATTTCGACCGCCAGGGAGAAATCTCGATATAGAAAACAGACAATCTATAAAAAAAACACAGCGACCCTTGCGGCTAAAAAAACTAATTAATGAGAAGGGATTTCTGTTTAGTAGGGGGTGCCACAAAGAAATTAACCTACCCATTCAGGGTGAAAATGATTATTGCATAATCATTAACCTAAGGTGTTGCTATTGGGCTGAAATAATTATGGCTTTCAGCATGCTGATATGTGTAATATTTTTAAATAGTTTGCAAACTTCAGGATAAAATTTTGAGCAAAAAATAATTATCATATAATCCATTAGTTATTAATTTTACACTTTGAAAAATACTTGTCCTATCATGGAAACAGTTGTTTTATGTAAAAAATAATAATTTATAAAAATTTCGTATATTAGCATTAAAATGATTGATATAATATCTTGAATAATTACTTTCATTTGAAAAATTATTATAAAATATTAGGAGTGTCTCAAACAGCTACTTTGGAAGCAATAAAACGTGCATATCGCGAAAAAGCTAAAAAGTATCATCCTGATGTAAATAATAAGAAAAAATCTAAAGAACAATTTCAATTAATTAATGAGGCATATCAAGTCTTAAAAAATGAACAAAAAAGAAAAATTTATGACTCACGTTTTGTAAGAGTACAGCAAAGACACAACCCATATTATAAACAAAGAACAAGACCCGCATACAAAAGGACAGATCCATATAAAAGAAGATATTATTATAGACCCGGATACAATAATAATCGCGAACAACAGAGCAAAGCAGAAAAAAAATTTGAGAAAATTTTTGACAATATTTTATTTTTATTTATGCTCTTAGTAGGTATTTATGCATTTGGTTTTGGATTATACCGAACCATTTTTTCTCCGGTAGATGGAATTAACTCCATCGCAGGTTTAATTAGTGGTTTAATATTTACTATTGTTATAATTTATGGATGGAAACAAAGATTGAAAAAATAAAGCAATATAAGTGATAAACGTGTGATAATCAAAGTTTTAAACTAGAATAAATTAAGGAAATAATAGTAATTTTACGGCAGACGCAATTATTACAAAAATTAGAATATATCTAACAAAAGAAGACCCCCGGCTTATCGCCCAATTACTAGCTATATAAGCTCCTAAAGCATTACCAATTGCCAATACTAATCCAATAATTATATCTACTTCGCCTCTCGATATAAATACTATTAAAGCAAAAGGAGTAAACAAGAGGTTAATAAATACTTTAAGTGCATTAGCTTTTACAAGGTCATATCCGGAATTTAAAACTAATGCAGAAAGCAAAAATATACCAACTCCTGCTTGAATAAAACCTCCATAAATACCAATGAAAACAAATAATATTATACTTAGCCACCATCGCTTCTGTTTAACTTCCGTTTGCATTTTCTTTAACCACTGTGCAGGTTTTAATAGGATTGGAATTAGCATTGTTAGCAATATAATGCCAACAGTTATTTCAACAGCACGTTCATGAAGTTGCAATACAATAAATGCTCCGGCAATAGAGCCAATTGTTGCAGGAATACCCAAAATTAATCCCATTCTAACATCTAGAACTTTCTTTCTGAAAAAATTCCATGAACTTACTATATTTTGAAAAAATATACCAATACGATTAGTCCCATTAGCAGTATGAGGATCCAGACCAATAAACATAAGGACAGGAAGGCTTATTAATGAGCCACTACCGGCAAGTGTATTAATAAATCCACAAATAATACCGATTATTATAACTAATATTACATGCTCCCAGCTCATTTCAAAAATTTATTCAAACCTACAAAAAATTTTTTTGTTATACTATAAAGATTGAATTATTTTTACACTAAATTTAAAAATGTTATTTATGCGATATAATTTTCATACTCATTCTTGTTTTGATGATGGGCAAGAACCTTTGGATAAGTATGTTGAAGAAGCTGTTAATAAAGGTTTAAAAGCTTTAGGTTTTTCTGCTCATGCTCCTTTAAATGATGCTGCGGGATGGTGTTTAATAGAAGAAGAAACAGATAGCTATATTAATCAGGTAAAATCATTAAAAGAAAAGTTTAAAAAAGAAATTGATATTTATCTTGGTATGGAAGTGGACTATGTGCCTGACCTTACTGATGATTTTCTAGCAATTAAAAACAAATACAAACTCGAGTATATTATAGGGTCAGTTCATTTGGTTAAAAGTCCCGGAACAGAAAAATTATGGTTTATTGACGGACCTGAAGAAGGATATATAAAAGGAGTAAATAAAATTTTTGGAGGTGATTATAAAAAGGCTGTGGAAGCATTTTATATTCAATCAGTTGAAATGGTTGCTTCTCAAAAACCAGATATAATAGGGCATTTAGATAAAGTTAAAATGCATAACAAAAACAGATTTTTTTCAGAAGACGATAAATGGTATAATGATCTGATTGATCAACTATTAGAAGCGATATCAATAAGTAATACGATTGTGGAAGTAAACACCAGAGGTAAATATAGAGGTAGGATTGACGAGTTTTTCCCATCTGAAAAAATATTACATAAATGTTATAAAAAAGAGATTCCGGTTATGGTAAATACAGATGCTCATAAGCCCGAGCAAGTTGATATGCTTTATGATGAAGCGGTTTTATTGCTGAAGGATATTGGTTTCAAGAAGATTAATACTCCTTTTTTTTCTGTTGATATTTAAACCAATATTTAATTTCTTATAAAAGCTAATTTTAATAACTTTGCATTTTTAACAAATATCAAAAAATGGGTGAACCTATCAAACATGAGTGCGGTATTGTATTAGTGCGATTGCTAAAACCCCTCGAGTATTATTTAAGCCATTATGGATCCGTTTTATATGGTCTTGATAAGTTATATTTATTAATGGAGAAGCAGCATAATCGTGGGCAAGATGGAGCAGGTATTGGATGTCTTAAGCTTGATGCATGTCCCGGCACCAGATATATGACAAGGATGAGAAGTTGCGAATCGAATCCCATATTAGATATTTTTAATAAAATTCATGATAAGCTGGAAGCTATTAGCAAGTTTAATCCTGAAAGATTAAAAGATGCTAATTGGTTAAAATCTAACCTCGATTTTGTAGGGGAGTTGTATATAGGTCATTTAAGATATGGAACTTTTGGGCGAAATTCAATAAAAAATTGCCATCCAATCCCAAGACAAAATAACTGGATGTCTAAAAATCTAATGATTGCAGGGAATTTTAATCTTACTAATGTTGATGAGTTATTTGATAGCCTTTTAGATATTGGGCAGCACCCTAAGGAAACTACGGATACTGTTACAATACTCGAAAAATTCGGACATTTCTTGGATGATGAAAATGAAATATTATACAGAAAGTATAAACGTCAAGGATATAGTAAAAAAGAAATATCTCCACTTATAGCTCGGGATATTAAAATAGAGAATGTATTGCGTAAGTCAAGCAAATATTGGGATGGAGGTTATGTTATTGCAGGCATGATCGGACATGGAGATTCTTTTATTATGCGCGACTCAAATGGTATTAGACCTGCTTATTACTATAAAAATGATGATATTATAATTGCAGCATCAGAAAGACCTGCTATTCAAACAGCTTTTAACGTTCCAATTGACGCTATTAAAGAATTGTCGCCGGGGAAAGCTTTTATTGTTAAAAAAGACGGATCTTCTTATGAAAAGTCGTTTATTAGAAGTAAGAAGAAAAAATCTTGCTCTTTTGAAAGAATATATTTTTCAAGGGGAAGTGATGCAAGCATTTATAAGGAAAGGAAGACATTAGGAAAACAAATTGTTCCTGCTGTATTAAAAAAAGTTAATTACGACTTTAAAAATACAATTTTTTCTTACGTGCCTAATACCGCTATATCTGCTTATAAAGGGATGATAGAAGGATTATATGAGTATTGTGATAAAGCTAAAGCAGACAAAATTTTTGAGCTTAAAGGTAATTTTAGTAAAGAAAAGCTGGATGAGATATTTTCTTTAAAGCCCAGAACAGAACAGATAGCTGTTAAGGATGTTAAATTAAGAACATTTATAACTGAGGATAAAAAACGTGATGATCTTGTAGCGCATGTTTATGATGTAACTTATGGTGTGGTTAAAGAAGGTAAAGATAATCTCGTTATTATTGATGATTCAATAGTAAGAGGCACTACTTTAAAGCAAAGTATTTTAAAAATGCTTGACAGACTTGGCCCTAAAAAAATTGTAATTGTATCTTCAGCTCCGCAAGTAAGATATCCGGATTGTTATGGAATTGATATGGCTAAATTAAGTGAATTTATAGCTTTTAGAGCGGCTATTGAACTTTTAAAAGAAAAACAGAATTCAAACGTTATTAATGAAGTATATAATCTTTGTAAGCAACAAGAAAAGTTATCAAAAGAAAAGGTTCAAAATCATGTAAAAAAAATATACAAACCTTTTACGGCTGATCAAATAAGCAAAAAAATAGCAGAAATAGTAAAGCCAAAAGATATTAAAGCGGAAGTAGAGATTGTATATCAAACAATTGAAGATTTGCATACGGCATGCCCGGATAACACAGGCGATTGGTATTTTACCGGAGATTATCCAACTCCCGGGGGAAATAAAGTTGTAAATAATTCTTTTATTAATTTCATTGAGGGGAAAAATATAAGATCTTATTAAGCTGACTTTTGCCAACGTATTAAAACTAAACCCTCAACAAGCAATGTTGTTATGAATACCTACATACAAAAACTTATTGACCAGGGAGAAAATTTGCATCTGGATTTTAAATTCCAAATAACTGATTCTAAAAAAATTGCTAAAACACTTGTTGCTTTTGCTAACACTGAAGGCGGAAAGTTATTGATAGGAGTTAAAGACAATGGCGTAATAGCCGGGATACGCACAGATGAAGAATATTACATGGTAGAAGCAGCAGCACAAATGTATTGTAAACCGGAAATTGATTTTGCTCATAGAACATGGAATATTGAAGGAAAAAAAATCCTTGAAGTGGATATACCTCCAACAAATTTTAAACCGGTATATGCTAAAAATGATAGTAATAAATGGTTGGTATATGTGAGAGTAAAAGATCAAAATATTCTTGCTTCAACTATATTAATTAAATATTGGCAAAAGGAAAATTCTAAAAAAGGAGTGTTTATTAAATTTTCGGATACAGAAAAAATTCTTTTAGACTTCCTTGAAAAAAATCCTTTTATTACAATCAGAAAATTCTGTAATATTGCCGGAATATCTAAATTTAAAGCTGAAAAGATTATTGTTAATCTGCTTATTTCAGATGTTTTGGAGATTTTAATGGATGAAAAAAAGATATGGTTCAGACTAAAAGACCCGCAAGGGTATATTGAAAGTTAAACCCTATAATAAATTAGCCGATATTTATAAATGATTACAAAATATCGGCTAATAAAATATTAAAAACAAAATGTGGAGAATATCGGGCTCGAACCGATGACCTTTTGGCTGCCAGCCAAACGCTCTAGCCAACTGAGCTAATTCCCCGCTTTATAATAATGCAAAAATAGTATTTTTTTAAAAATAGAACATGAGTAAAATTAATTATTTTTCGGAGATAATATCTGAGGAACTAGGTATAAAACTTCAACAAATAGAAAAAACTATAGCTCTTTTGGATGATGGAGCTACTATTCCTTTTATAGCCAGATATCGCAAAGAATTAACAGGTTCATTGGACGAGGTGCAAATACAAAATATCCGTGATAGATATACACAATTGCAGGAACTAGAAAAGAGAAGAGAAACCATAATTCAATCAATAAAAGAACAAGAAAAATTAACGCCCGAACTTGAAGATAAAATATCATCTGCAAATACTATAAGTGAGCTGGAAGATATTTATTTACCGTACAGACCAAAAAAGAAAACGCGTGCTACAATTGCTATTAAAAAGGGATTGGAGCCTCTTGCTAAAAAAATATTTTCGCAAAACGATATTTCAATAGACACAGAAGCGGAGAAATTTATATCAGAAGAAAAAGAGGTTTTTAATATTGATGAAGCATTATCCGGAGCTAGAGATATTATTGCGGAGTGGGTAAACGAAAATGCAAATGCACGACAACGAATGCGTAGATTATTTGAAAAAGAGGCTACAATAAAAAGCTCGATGGTAAAAGGAAAGGAAACGGAAGGGATTAAATATCAAACATATTTTGACTGGGAAGAGCAATTGTTAAAAGCTCCTTCACATAGAATTCTTGCAATGTTTAGAGGAGAAAAGGAGAAATTTTTGAAAATAACTATAGCTCCAGCTGAAAGCAAGGCGTTAAGTTTACTCGAACAATTTTTTGTAAAAGGAAATTTCGAAACATCAGAGCAAGTTAAAGAGGCTGTTAAAGATAGCTATAAAAGACTTATGTCTCCTTCTATGGAAAATGAAATGAGGCAACTTTTTAAAGCTAAAGCAGACGAAAAAGCTATTTCTGTTTTTGCGGAAAATCTAAAACAACTATTGTTAGCACCGCCACTAGGAGAAAAAACAATCCTTGCTATAGACCCGGGATTTAGAACCGGATGTAAAATAGTTTGCCTTGATAAACAGGGAAAGTTATTGCATAATGAAACAATCTATCCTCATGCTCCACAAAAGGAGTGGAAAAAAGCTCAAAACAAAATTCAAAGTCTTGTTAATGCTTACGATATAGAAGCTATTGCTATAGGAAATGGAACAGCGAGCAGGGAAACAGAAAATCTTATACGGAGCATTAAGTTTGATAATGATGTTAAAGCTGTAATGGTTAATGAAAGCGGAGCTTCTGTATATTCAGCTTCAAAAACTGCGAGGGAAGAATTTCCGGAATATGACGTTACAGTTCGTGGAACAGTATCTATAGGAAGGAGATTAGCTGATCCTTTAGCTGAATTGGTGAAAATTGACCCGAAATCTATTGGTGTCGGACAGTATCAACATGATGTTGATCAAAAAGCATTGCAGAATAGTTTGGATGATGTGGTTGTTAGTTGCGTTAATGCTGTAGGAGTGGAAGTTAACACAGCAAGTGCACAATTGCTGAAATATGTATCAGGAGTAGGGCCAGCATTAGCAAAAAAAATTGTAGAGTATCGCGATAAAAACGGACCTTTTAAATCAAGACAAGAAATTAAAAAAATTCCTCGGTTGGGAGGGAAAGCATTTGAACTAGCTGCAGGGTTCTTAAGAATCAATCAGTCAAAGAATCCCCTTGACCGATCAGCCGTACATCCCGAAAGTTATTATGTTGTAGAAAAAATGGCTGACGATTTAAACACAACTGTCGATAAGCTAATTGAAAATGAAGCGTTAAGAAAAAAAATAGACATTAAGAAATATGTTGATGATAAAACAGGGCTTCCTACGTTAAAAGATATTCTTGAGGAGTTAGCAAAGCCGGGGAGAGACCCAAGAAAAAAATTTGCTGCTTTTGAATTTGATAAAAACATTAGATCAATAAATGACCTTGAAGAGGGTATGGTTTTGCCGGGAATGGTAACAAATATAACTGCTTTTGGAGCTTTTGTTGATATTGGAGTGCATCAGGATGGATTGGTTCATATTAGCAATATGGCTGATAGATTTGTTAGTGACCCGGCAGAAATAGTTAAACTAAACCAACCTGTTAAAGTCAAAATACTTGAAGTAGATGTGGATAGAAAAAGGATAAATATGAGTATGAAACTCTAATAATGAACAATATTAATCCGGAATAGATAACAAACAAAATAAAAGCTTTTAAAATGAAGTTATTATTCTGATTTCTTTTAATGTTTCAAATAAACTGTAAAAGAGTGTGAAAAGTATTAAAAAATGCGTTATTTCTATAGTTTTTTATCTTAAAAGCAAACAAACTTTTTAATTTTTCAACTTTATAGTTAGAAATTCATTTTTTTTATTAAAAAATCATATGATGAAGTTGTTTATAATAATGGTTTTTCTAAAAATACTTTATTTTAATGCATTAGCTTTAAGCTATAATTTTGCCGGCTATTCTTTAAATCAAGAAGAGCAAAATATTCAAGATGAAACCGCGAGAACTTCCGGAAAAAGAATAGAGTTGATACGCGCTGATTATATGGAGTTTGATAAAGATATTGGAGATAATGCAAGACGATTATTAGGAAATGTGGTATTTAAGCATGAAGATACTTATATGCATTGTGATAGTGCTTATTTATATTCTGATAAAAATGTTGTTGAAGCATTTAGTAATATTCATATAATGGTAAGTGATACGGTTGATATATTTGGCCAAAGGCTTTATTATGATGGAAATACCAGAATGGCTGAATTACACGAAAACGTTATAATGAGAGATGAAAAAATGACTTTAACAACAGAGCATCTGTTTTATGATCTTAATGAAAATACTGCAAATTATTATGATGGTGGCAAAATAGTGGATAAAGATAATGTGCTGACAAGTATATGGGGATTTTATTATTCTGATTTGAAACACTTTCATTTTAGAGATGATGTAAGGTTGATTAATCCTGAATATGTTATGGAATCAGACACTCTAAAATATAATACAGAAACTGAAATAGCGTATTTTTTTGGTCCTACTTCTATTACCAGTGAGGAAAACATTATTTTCTGTAAAAATGGATGGTATGATACTAAAAATGATGTGGCCCAATTTAAAAAAGATGCATTTATTCATAACCAAGAGCATTCCATTACAGGTGATAGTTTATTTTATGATAGAAAATTAGGATATGGAAAAGCATTGAATAATGTTGTAATGGAAGATACAATACAAAATGTAATTATTACAGGTCATTTTGGAGAGCATTTTGAAAAGAAAGGGTTATCTGTAGTAACTGAAGAGGCTGTGCTTACAATGGTTTCTGATAATGATTCGCTTTTTTTACATGCAGATACATTAAAATATGTTTTTGAAGGAGAAAATAATAATAATCAAAATGCAGGGGATACTGTCTATGTGAAGAATAATAGCGAACTTCCTGATGAAGTAGATAAAAACGGAAATAATGAGCCAAAAGAAGATGTAAGAAAGTTATTTGCCTACAACAGAGCCAAGTTTTATCGTTCGGATATGCAAGGGATGAGTGACTCTATAGTTTATAGTTTTTCAGATTCAACTATTTATATGTTTCATAATCCGATTCTTTGGTCTGAAGAACATCAGATTACGGCCAATACCATTGAAATAGAAACATGGGATGATATAGTACATAGTGTAAAGCTTGTAGATGCTGCGTTTATAATTTCGGAGGAGGATACTTTAAAATATAATCAAATAAAGGGAAGAGAAGTTATTGGATATTTTAAAGATAATCAATTATACAGAATAGATGTTTTTGGTAATGGAGAAACTTTGTATTATGTTAGAGATGATGAAGAAAAACTAATTGGAGTAAATAAAGCAATATCTTCCAGCATGATAATATATGTTGACGAAAATCAGATAGATAGAATAATATTTGTTGATAATCCTGATGCTACTTTACATTCTCCCGGGCGACTTTCGTCAGAGGAAAAATTATTAAATCATTTTCGTTGGTTTGATGATATAAGACCAAAAAGAAAAGAAGATATATTTATCTGGAATTACCCGCAATAACTTTAGAAGCCTTCAGGGCTGAATATATCTTCAAAGCCATCGGCTTTCTCTTGATATTTGGAGCAATCTATTTCTACCGATAAAGGCTCATGAGGTTTTTCGAAATCATCTTTCGATATATTTAATTCTTCATCTTCATAGATGTTTCTCATTAACTTAGCCCATATAGGTAATGCTGTATTAGCTCCTTGTCCTAATGCCATTGAGCGGAATCTTGCACCTCTGTCTTCGCATCCTACCCATACTCCTGTAACTAAATCGGGTGTGAGCCCTATAAACCAACCATCTGAATTTCTTTGTGTTGTACCCGTTTTTCCTGCCATAGGATTATCAAATTGATATCTAAAGCGTAGTCTTCTTGCTGTTCCTTCATCTACAACATTTTTTAGTAGTTCAAGCATAAGATAAGCTGATTGCTCACTCATTGCTTCTTCCTGATAAGGTATAAATGACTCAATAAGATTTCCGTTGTTATCAGCAATATGAGTTACAAATGTTGGTTTTATGTAAACTCCTTTATTTGCATAAGTTGACATTGCTCCTGTCATTTCATATACTGAAAGGTCGGGGGTCCCAAGTGCAATAGCAGGCACCGGGTCAATCTGGCTTTTTATTCCCATTCTTCTGATTAATTCTATAACAGCTTGAGGATTAAATCTTTTCATAAGGTAAGCTGATATAAAATTAATGGAGTTTGCCAGCCCCCATTTTAAAGTAACCATTTCTCCTTCTCTATGGTCGGTTGCGTTACTTGGTGTCCATTCACGACCATCATCAAGGCGGAATGTTACGGGAGAATTTGGCACTTTAGCACAAGGGCTTTCACCTTCTTGCATAGCTAAAGTATATAGAAAAGGTTTAAAAGTAGAACCTACTTGCCTACGACTTCCTGTAACATGATCATACTGAAAATGACGTAAATCGTTTCCTCCAACGTAAGCCCTTACGTATCCCGTATATGGTTCAACAGACATTAATCCGGCATTTAAGAAATGTTTATAATATCTTATGGAATCCATAGGAGTCATAACAGTATCTATTTCCCCTTCCCATGAAAAAACTCTCATTCTTGTTGGAGTATCGAAAGATTTCATTATTGAATCCTGTGGCACACCATCTCTTTTCATATTGCGATATCTGTCAGAACGCCTTATGGATAAAGTGTATATCCTGTCTATTTGTTCTTCTGATAAATCACGACCAAAAGGAGCTTTAGAATACCCTGCCCAATGTTGAAAAAAAGTAGGTTGCAAATATTCTCCTAAATGTTCTTTAACAGCATTTTCAGCGTGTTTTTGAATTCGGGAGTCAATAGTAGTATATATTTTCAAACCATCACGGTAAATATTATAATTAGTTCCATCCGGCTTTGTTCTTTCCTGACTCCATTTTAACAGCTGTAGTCTTAGATGTTCTCTAAAATATGTTGCAAGACCTTCATGGCGGTCATGTACTTTAAATTCCGACATATCTAGAGGTATCGCTGCTAAAGAATCAAATTCGTTTTGATTTATATAGCCGTATCTTGCCATTTGGTGTAAAACAACTCTGCGTCTTGAAATAGCACGCTCAGGATTTCTAACCGGATGAAACCATGAAGGGGCTTTTAATAAACCAACCAATAAAGCTGCCTCTTCTTTATTTAATTCAGCCGGAGTTGTATTAAAATATGTTTTAGTAGCAGATTTAATTCCATAAGAATGACTGCCAAAATATACTGTATTAAGATACATTGCAATCAACTCTTCTTTGGTATAATTTCTTTCAAGTTTAATGGCTGTTACCCATTCTTTAAGTTTAATAATAATTATTTGTAGTGTAGAAGGATCTTGTTGTCTTGGAAATAAGTTCTTCGCAAGTTGTTGGCTAAGTGTAGAACCACCACCGGCACTACGCTCACCCGCAAGTATAGTTCGAAATATTACTCGGAAAACACTTCTTATATCTACTCCGGAATGATTATGAAAACGAATATCTTCAGCTGATAGTAATGCATTTACTATATTTGGTGATAAATCATCATAAGTTATGTTTGTACGGTTATGAATATAAAAGGTGCCTAATAAAACACTATCGGCTGAATAAACTTCACTTGCCAAATTACTTCTTGTATCTTCCAGTTCTTCAAAAGATGGCATAGGACCAAACAATCCTATATTTATACAAAAGAATAATAAGAATACAAAAATAAAAGGGGATATAAATATAATCCAAAAACCTTTTATATACTTTTTTAAACCTGTACTCTTTTTTTTGCTCATAATTAATTACAATATTTAAAACAAAACGAATGGACGCATGAAATATTTTTATTTGCGTTCAATACGTATTCCAATATCAGTTATTCCTTCCAGAACTTCCTCTCGCATTGCTTGTTCAAAGCGGAATATATATTCTCCTTTTTGCGGAAAAAAAGTATTTTCTCTAAATAAAAACTGATGTGATTTAATTCTACCGAAGCCATCACCCAACCATTCACCTCTTCTATCGGCTAAAATACACTCCAGCGTATCTCTTACAATTCTGCCATCGGGAAATTCAGTATTCAAAAACATATAAAGGTTCATGTAGTTATAATCAACACTATTTCTAACATTTATATGTATGTTATGCATATTGACTGTATCAGTAATTTCAACTTTAAATTCAACTTTATCCCTATAATGCCATTTTTCGTCCTGTATGGAATCATTTTTTTCATATACAAGATTGGGTTCGCAACTGATTAAAAACGCAATAGCGGATAAAAAAAGCAGCTTTTTTAAAGTTAAAAATTTTATGTCCATGTTAGATTATAGAGTTAATATATTTTTTAATTAATAATGCTTAATTTCTTTTTTTATTTCTGCGTCTTTTCTTATTCTTTTTTGGCTTGTCAAACCTTTCAATGTTGCCTTCTTCAGGGTTTATGATATCTAAGTTGACATCTTTATTATCTT